>CAZXRO010000009.1:0-5446 GCA_964642435.1 uncultured Ignavibacteriales bacterium | reverse complement strand
CCATCTGGCTCGTCTGCAACAACAATGAGGACGGCATGGGGCGTCTGGCAAAGATGGAGGTGGGCAGCACCAAGATTGAGTTCGTCGATGATGGGTGGCTTGATCCGCAATGGGAAGTCGAGGGTCTCGGATTCTCACGCGACTACAAGCATATGGGTGCCGTCGTCAACGAGGAGGGCTACGTGCGCCTGCGGCTGCGGGAAGTCGAAACAGGGAAGGCCCTGCCCTCTCCCCCGCTCGATGGTATCATTGGTGGCGGAATGAGCGATAAAGACGGGAATATCATCATCTCCTTCAATGGCCCGACTCGCGCCCCCGATGTCTGGAGCTGGAACCCATATACCGAAAAACTCACACAGTTGACCTTTTCCAGCTATGCAGGTATCGACCGCGACATCTTCTCAGAGCCGAGCCTCGTGAAATTCGAGAGCTTCGATGGACTTGAAATCCCGGCCTTCATGTATCTGCCGCCGAACTACAAGAAGGGTGAGTCGATACCGTTCATCATCCACGCTCACGGTGGGCCGGAGGGTCAGTTCCAGCCATACTTCCAGCGTAATATCCAGTACCTGATTCTTAACGGCTACGGCGTGATGGCGGTCAATCCGCGTGGGTCGAGCGGCTACGGTCTTGAGTACCTGAACATGGACAATTACAAGAACCGCAAGCACTCCTTGATGGACTACAAGGCAGCCGTCGACTGGCTCATGGAGCAAGGATACACTGAGAAGGGGATGATCGGTATTCGTGGCGGATCCTACGGCGGCTATGTTGTGCTGGGCATGATCACCGATTACCCGGACCTCTTTTCGGCCGCGGTCGATGTTGTCGGTATCGCCAACTTCGAGACGTTCCTGAAGAACACCGCCGATTACCGTCGGGCCCTCCGTGAATCCGAGTACGGACCACTGTCCGATCCGGAGTTCCTGCGCGAGATATCGCCAATCCACAAGGCGCACCTCATCGAGACACCGCTACTGGTCGTACACGGCGAGAACGATCCCCGCGTCCCGGTCAGCGAGGCACGCCAGATCATTGCGGCGGTGGGTGACAATGGCGGTATTGTCGACTCCCTTATCTTCCCCGATGAAGGTCACGGCACCAGCAAACGCGTAAATATCATCGCCGAGTACCGCAAGCAAGTCGAGTTCTTCGATCGTCACCTCAAGAAGCTAACGGTACCGGAGCCTGAAGGATAGTCCCTTTGCCCATATTGTCTTCAGATAGATGACGCGAACATACAGCGGCCGGTCGGAACACCGATTCCAACCGGCCGCTTCTCTGGTTTGAGGTGCGTGGGGGCTTGCGGCTATTCACCAATCACTTTGACGAGCACACGTTTATCCCGCCGGCCATCGAACTCCCCGTAAAAGATCTGCTCCCAGGGACCGAAGTCGAGCTTTCCGTCAGTGATGGCAACCACCACTTCGCGCCCCATTATCTGTCGCTTCATGTGCGCATCGGCGTTATCCTCGCCAACGTTGTGGCGGTACATGTCCACCGGCTCATGTGGCGCCAGCTTCTCGAGCCAGACATCATAGTCGTGGTGCAGACCCGACTCATCATCGTTTATGAACACGCTGGCTGTAATGTGCATGGCATTGACCAGAACCAGTCCCTCGGCAACGCCGCTTTCTGCGAGGATCTTCTCAACGTGCGGCGTGATATTGATGAATCCGCGACGAGCGTCAACGTGGAAAGTCAGGTACTTGCGGAGACTTTTCATGTCGGTTCTCCTTTGCTATCAGAACAATTGACGGTCTTCAGGCATAAGAACACGGAGGCAGTGACCATCCGGTACCGCCTCCGTAAGAACTCGAAGATGTTGGGGAAATTCAGGATCCCCCAAAGACAGAATCAGCGGGTCAGCTCGTCCACCCAGGCACTGACCGAGAACCGATCGACCAACTCCGCCTGGAGCAGCTTAGCATCGGCACGGCTATCAAAACTGCCAACACGAATACGATAGTAGGTCTCTCCGCCAACCTGAGCCGTCGTCATGAACGGTTCATAGCCGCGTTGCTGGTACAGATCGATTAACTCGCGTGCGTACTCCATGTCCTTGGTGGCAGCTACCTGCACCGTATAGCCCTCGCCCGCAGGTGGCTCCGGCAACGGCTCGACCGATGGAGACTCGGTGGGAACAGCTTGAGCATCTGGCTCCTGATCAACCATCGTACCGGTGTCGTCAGCACCAGTCACATCTCTGGATCCAGCCATGGTATCGCCGGCCTCTTGTTCCAGCAATTCCATCTCAAGCTTGGCGGCTTCCTCCTTCTTCTCCTTGGAACATCCAAAAGCCAGCATTAGCACGCCCGCAGCAAGTAGCGTGATAGCAAACAGCCTCATTTGTCCTCCAGCCGGCGACAGCACGCAAGGCCGACGCCGAGTTAGGTTATGGTCATTGACTGAACATTCATGACAGAGTGCGTTAGATCCTTCTAACATTGTGCACCACAACGTTATTAACATTTCTGCGGGAGAATTGTCAACCTAAATTCCCGTTGAGATTTTAGTGAGAATTGTTGTTGAATCTTGTATAACAATTGAATACCATGCTCCGACTTCTAAATACCGAATGGTCATGCAAGCATACGAAGACATACTACAACTCGTCGGCCACACCCCACTGCTGAGGCTGCACACAGGGATTCCCGTTCCCGGCCCCCGGGCATACGTGAAACTCGAATTCTTCAATCCTACCGGTTCCATCAAGGACCGAATGACATTTCATATTCTGCGAAAGGCGCTCGCCGACGGACGAGTGAAACCGGGTGACACGGTCATCGACAACACCTCGGGCAACACCGGATCCGCCCTGGCCATGATGGCCTCGGTGATGGGTCTTAAGGCTATTCTCACGACGCCGGAGAAGACGAGCAAGGAGAAGGTCGATCTCATTCGGTCCTATGGTGCCGAGGTAATCGTCACCCCATCGGAACTGCCTCACGAACACCCCGACGGATGCTTTATGGTGGCCCGGCGCATGGCTGAAGAGCATGGCTACTTCGACCTGAATCAATACCACAGCCAAGAAAACATCGAGGCCCATTATGTCAGCACCGGCCCCGAGATCTGGGAAGACACGCGAGGTAGTATCACGCACTTCGTGTGCGGAATCGGAACCGGGGGAACTTTTTCGGGCGCTGCTCGGTATTTGAAAGAGAGAAATCCTGATGTCAGATGCATCGCGGTCGACCCCGAGGGTTCTGTGTTGGCCGACTACATCAAGGACCGACGCGAGATCGAGGGCCACGCCTATAAAGTCGAGGGAATCGGATCCGATGTCATCACACGGGCGCTGGTCCCGGAACTGGTCGATGAGGTCATCACCGTCCCTGACCGCGACTCATTTGACCGGGCGCGGTTGGTGGCACGCAATGAAGGGTTGCTCGGTGGTGGCTCCTCAGGATCGGTCGCCTACGCAATGGAGCAAGTCGCAACGAATGTAAGCGAACGGGCAGTAATCATCGGCATTTTCGCCGATGCCGGGATTCGATACCTGAGCAAATGCTATAATGATGACTGGATGCGAGCACAGGGATATTTGCCTGAAGTAGAATGGAAGAAGTGATTGGTATGCTTCGACAGATCTTCATCACAACAATTCTGAGCCTTGGTCTTGCGGTTACAGCGATGTCCGCCGAAAGCGACTATTCGCGGCAGGATCTCATCTACGAACCGCAGGTATTCGAGTTCGGGAGCGTAGGTATCGATTATTCCGTTCACCACGATTTCCTGGTGATCAACCGGGGCAAGCACCCGGTCAGGATTCTGGACATTGAGATAGACTGCGATTGTACTTCGCTAAGAATAGCGGACAGTTCGGCCGCACCGGGCGATACTATTGTCCTGAAAACCACACTCAGGACCAGCAATCTCTACGGGCCGACGGGAAAATCTCTGACAATCATAACCGACCACCCCCTGCTGGAGCGTATCAACTACCGCTTCCCCGCCATCGTCGGTCAGTGGAGCGGCGGCCTGAAACCGCTTCCGGTGGGCCTGATGTTTCTGCCAGGCGCTAAACCGCAGGAAGTGCGTATCTGGAACCGCCACTTCGCGCGGGCTGAAATGACCGTGGTACACCAATACGACAGCACGTTCACTGTGGAGTTAGTCGCCGCAACCGGCAAAAAAGACGATATGCTGACTCTCATGGTCACTCCGCGTGAAGACCTGCCCTCCGGAACGCATACGTCAAACTTCACCCTGAGTATTGAACGCGAAGGCCAGACAGAGCCTGCCCGCCTGACGATTCCAGTCAAGATTGTCCGCTATTAGTCTGCACTTGACCCCCAGATTCCGCTTATCCGTCATCCACAGCGAATCGTGTCCGGAATGCCGCAGTGACGCATTTATGTTAGAACCCTATTAGAAACTTAGCAGATTTCCAATAAAACGGCTTGACAAGACACACTGATATTGCAATATTCACCAGTGACGAGGGTGACTCTCTGCTGTCCCTGGGTAGTTTCCTAGCCCCCTCTACCCAACCAGAGGAGCGCCCTCTTTTTTATTGCCTTTTTGCCACGTTTTCCCGGCATTTTTCCCATGATCTGCGTAGTGCAATCTACGCATTTAGATCGAAACACAAGATAGTTACTTCGAACACGTCTTCGCGCCACAGCCCCGCGTCGTCACCGGACAAAAAAAAGAGCCGCCGAACGTTCATTCGGCGGCATAGATCGAATATCTAATCAGGCTGATCGATTAAGCTTTCTCAATGCAGTCAACCGGGCAAACTTCAACACAGTGAGGGCCATCATCCTGGTCTTCACACTCGTTGCACGTGTCCGGATTGATGACATAGATGTCACCTTCCTCGATAGACTCGGTTGGACATTCCGGGAGGCACAGACCACAGGCCGTGCACTCATCGGTGATCTTCATCGCCATGCTGTTATCCTCCAGTTCAAAACGGTTGTTGCCGCACGCAAATTTTATCAGGGCGCAATATATAGGTTAAACGAACGAACACAAGCGAAAGTTTGAAGAAAGTACCTCTCTGTCCAACTTTGTAACCCATAGTCCCCCTGTGTGTTAGGGATACCATACTATTATGAAAAGGTAGGCTTTTCATCCCAATTCGTCACCATCACCGAACGTGTGACACAACCACGATTAACCCTCGCTGTCACCGTTAAGCCCCTGTCAACCCAGCCGCCCTGAACCACATCCAGTGGGCTATGTCTTGCTCACAGCCTCCGCAGCTTATGAAATCACTATCCCTTTCCCTTACACGACAGCCGCCCACGGCAAATGCGGGCGGCTGTCTGATATTGCTGCTATGCCGAGTGAGCGATGATCCCTCGGCACGTTGCCGCTACGGACAAGGCATCGGTGCCGGGCCACCTGAGAACAGATACCCCACAAGGTAAGTCATATCGACGATGTTAATAGGGCCGTCAGCATTAACATCTGCTTCCGGCAGACATGGCGGCGC
>CAZXRO010000008.1:19391-29446 GCA_964642435.1 uncultured Ignavibacteriales bacterium | reverse complement strand
CTCGGTGGTAGGTGTATCATTAAACCATCCGTACATGACGAGACCATCCTCAATCGTAATGTCCATTTGGACAATGGAATCCTCGGCCTGTGGTGTAGTCCCGGTCAACGACAATGAGAGCACCATCGCCAGCGCTACAGTCATGATCATCGTCTTCCTGCTCATATGCGTTGTACGCTCCCTTCATGAAATCGGGATGATACTTGCAGCATCATCCCGATGTCGTTCAACATAGTCTTGTTCAGCGAACGCTCCGACAGCTCTAAATGTAGGCCTCCAGGAAGGCGTTAAGCTGATCCTCAAGCATTTTCGTGTGTGTTCTGTACGTGTCCATGTCTTTGTTATCGCAGCACTTCTTCATCTCTGCGACTGTGGCCTTGATGGCCTGCAAGTCGGTCCAAACCTCGCCCTTGGCAGCGGCCAATTCCTCAGGCACGGCTTCCTCGGAGAGCACCTCACATTTGGCGGCCAGAGTCTCGGTGGAGCCCACGATGCCCTCGGTGTTGTCATTGGGCAGATGAGAATCCAGGATGAGGTTGGCTGTTATGACAATGCCATTAAACTCAGGGAAGTGCACGGGCAGGAGGCAGGAGGCGGTGTGCTCGAAAGCATCGTGTACCTTGGGCATAAGCGCATAGACCTTTTCCTGATCCTTCTCCTCGCAGGCCGCGGCGTATTGCTCGACCAGTTGTGCGAATTCGACACGAGACTTGACAAACTCTTTCTTGCGAGCTGTGGTCTTGAATTCGGGATTAAGCTCCATGACGCCCTTCATATGCTCTTTGAATTGTGGGCCGGCCGCAAACAAGGCGTCATAGTCCTTTTGAGGCCAGGCATTGTGCCAGGCCGGAGCCATGACGTGATGAAAAGCCTCGAACGGTGAAAAGCCGGCTTCGGCGGCACGGTGAGCGGGGCAGCCGGCTTCCTCCTGCAACGGGGTGCCGGCAAAGGCCAGAGCACCGAGCAGCAGCGTAGCAGCCAATAGTGTAGCAGTCCTCATCATGATTCCTCCAGGAACGAGAGTCTTGTTTTAGATACTATTAGAATTTTGTTTGTCAGTTGTTAAATGACATTAGTCTCTTCGACCAGGCTTCCCTTGCCAAAGCGCTCCACAGACAGCGGAGCTATATCTACCGAGGGCTCCTTGCCGGTGAGTACCTCCATTGTTACCTGGCCGGCGGCCGGAGAATGCATGAAGCCGTGGCCCGAGAACCCGGTAACATGGAACATGCCCTTGACCGATGGTTCCCAACCGATGATGGCATGATGATCCGGTGTTGTCGCGTACAACCCCGCCCACTGATTGGCGATCTCAGCCGTTTCCAGTTGCGGAATGCGATAGAGGCCCTTCTCCAGCATGGCATCGGTGTAGTCGGGATCTATTGAAACGTCGAATGACGGTTCCACGTCCTTCTTGGCCCAGCCCAGCAGCAGCCCCTTAGATTCTTTGTGGTGGTAAAGCCCGGAGGCAACATCGACAACCATCGGGAAGAACGGCTTCACGAAGTCCAGCTCTCCGGTGGTAACACACTGGCGGCGGATCGGTTCGACCGGCAGTTCGGCGCCAATCATCTCGGCGATCAATTTCGACTGCGGACCGGCGCAGTTGATAACCAGGTTGGTGCTGATATCGCCCTTAACGGTGGAAATCCCGGTGATCTTCTCATTGTCAACCGTGATACCCGTTACGCCGGCTTCAAGCTCGATATCCACTCCCATGTCACGAACAGCGTGTTCGTACCCGGAAAGGAACTCGTGTGGATCGCCGAGTCCATCCCGCTTGCAGAAGGTAGCCAGCAAGACGTCATCAAGGCGGACATGCGGAGCATACTGCTTCACATCCTCCGGTTTCAGCAGTTCCACATTGAGGCCGAGTGAACGCTGGAGTTCGTAGTGCTTCTTGAAGGTGTTAACATCATCTTCGTTCGTCAGAAGGAACATGTAGCCGACCTGGTCAAACAGCGCATCGGAGCCGGTATCTTCTTTGAAGCGCTCGAGGGCTTCGATCGACAGCATCGACATCTCGACATTCACCCTGGTCGAAAACTGGGCGCGGATACCGCCGGCAGCTTTTGACGTGGCGCCGGATCCCGTGAACTGTTCCTTTTCCAGCAGGACGATGTTTCCAAATTTCGCTCGTGCGAGATGAAAAGCGACCGACATACCAATGATGCCGCCGCCAACTATGACTGCATCAGCCGTTGATTTCATTTTTGCGTATGTCCCTCAGCCAAACGTGACTTTATGAACGGATTCTCACGCGGAAACTACGAAATATGGCCCTAAAGTCAAGTCGTTTCATGGGTTTCAGGAGTCCCCGTGCCAGGGCAAGCACTGCCGCGTTACCTGTTTTTGCCTTGCATCGATCTCGAAACGGCATACATTGCCCCTCGTAATGCAACTACCCAAAATGGAAAGACTATTCCGGCAGTTCCGGTTCTCAGAAACCGAGATCCTGATTGCCCTTTCGGTTGTCGTCGGACTGGCTACTGCCCTGGGCGCGATTGGGTTTATCTCCCTGATAGAGCACTTCAACGACCTGTTCTTCGGTCTCACCGACCAGATGCTGGCGGAAGCCGTCGGCGAGCAACCCCTGAAGTTCTGGCTTCCAATCATACCCATCCTGGGTGGCTTGTTAGTGGGGCCGATCGTGTACAAGTTTGCCTCCGAGGCGAAGGGGCACGGGGTTCCGGAGGTTATGAATGCGGTCGCTCGTCTGGGAGGTATTATCCGGCCGCGGGTGGCTGCTGCGAAGACGCTGGCCTCGGCCATCTGTATCGGATCCGGTGGTTCGGCCGGTCGTGAAGGACCGATTGTGCAGATAGGGTCGGCGATTGGCTCAACAATCGGCCAGGCCTTCCGTATGTCAGGCAACCGCATCAAGATCCTCGTCGGCTGTGGCGCCGCCGCCGGCATAGCCTCGGTCTTCAATGCTCCCATAGCGGGAGTGATCTTTTCCATGGAAATCATCCTGGGCGATTATGCCATCACGACGTTTGCACCGGTGATTCTCTCCTCGGTGGTCGCTTCCGTAGTGACTCGCTCGGTATTGGGCAACCATCCGGCCTTCGACGTGCCAAGTTACTCACTGGTGTCCGCGGCCGAGATCCCACTGTACATACTCATGGGGATTGTACTGGGTGTGCTTGGCGTAACGTTTACCAGGGTGCTTGACTACTTCGAGGATTTCTTCGAGAAGCTTGCCATCCCCGGTTGGCTGAAACCGGCACTCGGCGGGTTGCTGCTCGGTGTACTTGCCATTTTCTATCCGCAGGTATTAGCTGACGGCTATGAGACGATCCGGCTGACACTCTACGGTCAGATGGGTGTTGGCCTGCTGGTGGTTCTCGTTTTCGCCAAGATTGCCGCGACCAGCTTCACCCTGGGGTCAGGCAATTCGGGAGGTATCTTCGCACCGGCCCTTTTCATGGGGGCTGTTGCCGGTGGGGCATTCGGTTCTTTGGTGCATACGCTGTTTCCGAACTACACGGCTACCCCCGGGGCCTATGCGGTTGTGGGGATGGCCGGCATGGTCGCTGCGGCGACCCATGCCCCAATCACCGCGCTGCTGATTATTTTCGAAATGACCTCCGACTATCGCATCATTTTGCCACTGATGGTGACCGTCGTCTTCTCGGCATTGGTTGCCCGGAGGTTGTACGGTCACTCTATCTACACAGCCAAGCTCGCCAAGAGAGGAATCGAGATCCGTGGCGGTCGTGATGTGAATGTTCTCAAGTCTCACACCGTCCGAGAGGTGATGGATGAGCAGTTCAGCACCATTCCGGCATCGATGCCGCTCCCTGCGATCCTTCGCAAAGTCGAGGAATCCGATGACACCTATTTTGTTGTCATTGGCCGCAGCGGGCAACTCAAGGGCGTATTCTCTTTCCAGGACTTGCGCTCCACGCTCAGTCATCCCGAGTTGCATGAACTAATCGTAGCACAGGACCTCGTTCCGGCGGGTACTACCGTTATCCATCCTGATGATGATCTTGACGAGGCCAACCGACTACTGGGCTACAAGGGGTTGACCATGCTTCCTGTCGTCAGCCGAATCGATGAAGGCAAGGTCATTGGAGTGCTTAAGCGCGACAAACTGGTTGACTACTACAACAAGCGTTTGCTTGACACGCTGCAGCAATAGGCGCGTCGATTGGCCTTTCCCTCAACTCTTTCTTGATCGCGCATTTGGGTGGCCGTAGATTCACCCTATGGCCAGTGAGTTTCCCAAGCTGAGACAGGACCTTGAGTACCATCGGGGCGAAGTTGATGGTCAGGTCGTCTACAATATCAAGGATCCCATCACAAAAAGCTACTTCCGGGTGCGCGAGCCCGAGTACTGGCTGATCCGACAGCTCGACGGTACTACCGACTTCGAGACCATTGCCGCTGAATTCCAGAAAAAATACGATGTAAACCTTCCTGCCGAGCAGGTTGCGCAGTTTGCCCAGGCCCTCGAGAAGCTGTACTTCCTGGAAGGATCGCGGGCCGAACAGGCCACCTCTCGTTCCAGCTATCTCGGTGGCGATGGCGATTCGCTCTTTTCTCGTCTGTTGCTGATCAAGATCAAGGCCTTCAATCCCGAGCGACTCCTTGATTTCCTCGTGAAGCTGTACCGTCCGTTTCACACCCGCTTCTGGTTTGTGCTGAGCGCATTGTTCATTGCCTTCGGAATCGGATTGCTGTTTGCCAATATCGAGACCTTCAGCGTCAACCTCTTCGAGGTCTTCAATCTGGGGTCGGTAGTGACGATCGTCCTGGGTTTATTCGTCATCGTGTCGTTGCATGAGTTCGCCCATGCCGTAGTGTGTCGGTACTATGGGGGCCAGGTTCAGGAGATCGGGTTCTTGCTGCTGTTCTTTCAGCCGTGCTTCTATTCCGATCTATCCGATGCCTGGCTGTTCCCGCGCAAATCCCAACGTCTGGCGGTTACCTTCGCCGGACCGTATATGCAATTTCTATTGCTGGCGATAGCAGTGGTTCTCTGGCGGATTACCGTCCCCGGACAACCGTTCAATGAGCTGGTGCGGATAATCGCCATCGTATGCTGGGTCACTATCCTGTTCAACTTCCTGCCGTTGATCAAGCTTGATGGCTATTACCTGCTGTCTGACTGGCTCGACATCGCTAATCTAAGATCAAAGTCGTTTGACTACCTCTCCAACCTCTTCAAGCGTCGCGTGCTGGGCTGGCCGATAGAGCCGATGGAGTTGCCCCGTCGCCAACGTCGTATCCTGTTGGCGTATGCGATTGTTGCCGGCGTGTATACAGTGTTGCTGCTGGGATACCTGTTGGTGCTGGCGAGCCGTTTTTTGCTTGCGAAGGCTGGTGTCTTGGGATTGCTTGTGCTGTTGGTTGCATTGCTGCTGAGCATGCAATCATATCTGGTGGCGATGGCAAAAGGAACCGTTCAACACATCAGGTACATGAAAGCACTTCTGAACAAGCCCGTCCGTTTGACCGCGTATGCTGTCATTGTGGTCATCCTGCTAATCGTGCTGCTGGCTATACCATTTGACCATCGTGTTTCGGGTGAGGTGGTCGTTCGCCCGGTAGCGCGGTTCAGTTTGCTGTTCAATGATTTCGGACTTCTGGAGAGCAAGTTCGAATTGGGGGGCACCGAACCTCGCAACACCAGTACCTATCTTCAAATGACATCGACCGACATGGCGCGTCTGGAAGTGGTTCCGATGGTGCGCGATGGCCAGACCGTTGCCGAGGGCGATACGCTGGCGGTGGTGATTTCCAACCAAGTCTCCAGTGAGATTCGGGCGGCACAATCAGAACTTCATCGCCTTGAACAACAATTGGCGCTGCTGAAGTCCCCTCCGAAGAAGGAGGCGGTTGATCGTGCCCAGGCAGAAGTCAATGCTGCCCAGGCCCGCCATGATCGCCTTGCGCGGGAGTGGGAACGCGTCCGTCAAATGTATGACAAGGAACTCTCGACTCAGGAAGAACTTGAATCTGCAAAGTCCGACTACGAGGTCGCAGTAGCTGAGCTGGAGAATCGCCTGTCTGAGTTGCATTTGCTGAACGCACCACCGAAGCCGGAAGAAGAGGCGGTGCTTCGAGCCGGAATCGAGACGCAGCAGGCACAACTGGATTTCCTGACCAGCCAGCTCGATGCTCAGGTGATAACCTCGCCCATCACAGGAGTCGTCAGTATTCAGTCGGGTGATGGTGAGTTGCTGCACGTGATGAACCGGCAGACAGTTGAGCTGAAGGTGCCAATCAGCGACTTCGATATCAATTTCGTTGAGGTCGGTCAGCCGGTTACGATCAAGGTGCGTTCGTTCCCCGGTGCCACGTTCGAGGGACGCGTGGTGCATGTCCCGCAGGGTGCTACCGGATCCTCGACAAGCTCCGACTTCATCGTGACGGTGGCGGTGGACAACGCCGATCGGCTGCTGCGCGAGGGGATGACCGGCTATGCGAAGATACGTGTCGGCGAAGCCTCATTGGCGGGGTTGTTGTCACGCAAGGTGACATCGAATCTGCGAGTTGAGTTCTGGTCGTTGTGGTAAAACGTTCCGTATCGGGAACTTTTTTCCTTGCATAATCGGGGCGAGTTGTATTGTTTGAGTTAGTAATGCTGTTAAAGCGGCAGGATTTACGTGGGGTCTCTTGACCAAATGATAACTCAGATTGTAATTTAGCTATAACAGGGTAGCTCGTCTTTGCATTTTCGAGGGGAGACAAGCCCCTTCCATGGGAATGGAAGGTCTCTAATGGTCAAACATAGGAGGTGTTACGATGAGTGACTACAAGTTGACCATTGAAGTGCTGGAAGCCCGCATAGCGCCTATTGGCTTGAGCCAGGGCGGTCAGCTTCGCGGCGGCCCCTGGGGTTAATCAGGACGCTTCCAGATGAGGGCAGGTGCAATCAGGCGCCTGCCCTTTCTTTTTGCCTTAGATGGGCGGACATGCTCTTGATTTCATCAGCCAGGTACCGGACAGTGTGCTTCGCCATGAAGCTGGTGCGCAGACGCTCATCACTGATGTTACCGGCCAACTGTCTGGCTACGTCAAGGGCGCTGCGGTAGCTTTCGAATGCCTCCTCAAACATCCCCTTCGCACGTTGCACCTTGCCTGTCAAGAGTAGCGCGGACATCGACTCAGGAAGCAATCCTCGGTTCATTGATGCGGAGCGTGCCCGATCAAGGCAACACACTGCGGCGTCAACGTCGTTCTGTCGAAGATGGTACTCGGCCACGACGATATTCATCCATGCGAATTCGATGTCCTCACGCATCCGATCCAGGTGGCCAATGCAATCCTCTGCAACCGGCTGGATATCCTGTAGCGGACGGTCTGTTTCTCGGAGCCACCGGTCGAGGAGGCACAGGTTCATGATCAGCTTTTCGCGCGGCAGCCCGAGTTCGTCGGTTAGCCCGATCGCAAGGTCGCGGTTGTGCTCGTCGGCAGCCATGCGCACGCGGAGCATCAGCGCCTGGAGCTGCTCGCCCTTGTCATTGATGGATTGAGCCAGTTCAAGTGCCTCGGAATTGTACGAGAGCGCGTTCTCGTAGTCACCCATTTGGAAGTGACACCACGCGCGGTTGTTGCGCTCGACAATGCGCAGGCGACTGTCATCGATTTGGCCCAGCACCTGCTCGACCTCGTCCAGGCAACCCAGCGCGGCATCGAAGCGACCGGTGCGACGCAGTACTATCGACATCAGCCCGTTAAAAACACCTTCGTGGGGCAGGTCATGAAGCTCCCTGGCCAACGCCAATCCTTCCTTGAGCCGTGACAGGGCCTCTTTCATTTGGCCGGCGACAATCATGAGCGTCGCAAGGTTCTCCAGGTTGAACAACACTTCCTTCTGGCTGCCGATTCGTCGGTTGATGTCCAGTGATTCGCTCAGGGCATCGACTGCCTTGTGCTGCCGTCCCCACAGGTAGTAGGTGTAGCCCAGGTTGTTAAGCGTGCGCGCCATCTCGCCCAAGTGGCCGATTTCTCTCTTGAGCCGAAGTGACAGATTGAAAATCCGTTCCGCCCGGCTGTATCGTCCGCTAACAACATAGATCGAGCCGATGTTGTTCAGGGTCGAGGCTACCTCAAATCCGGCATCGAGTCGCTTCTGCATCCGAAGCGCCTGACGGTAGTGGTCCAGCGCCTTGCCGTAGTCAGCCGCCACCCAGTAGATGTTGCCCAGGTTGTTGAGCGTATGTGAAAGTTCGAGGTCCTGACCAAGCCGCTCGTACAGCTCGCGGGCCTTGCCGAGAATCTTCACACCCTCGTCAAACTGCTGGCGCGCCTTGCACAGGTCTCCGAGGCACTTGTATGCCTTGCCGAGGATGACATCTTCCTCCTTGTCCTTATAGCATGCAACGACACGATCATAGGCCGCCTGGGCGCTGTCGAGCCGCCCGGACTCATGCTGGATGAGTCCCTCCAGGAGCAGGCATTGTCGAATCTCGAAGAAGCTGTCGGTGAGCTGTGCCACTCGTCGCAATCGACGTAACAGGTCAAGTGCGACCTGTTGTCGTTGTTCGTTCTGCATCTGGGATGCGGCGAGGTGTGTGCACCGCTCAGCGGAGGTCAGATCGCCGCTTTGCAGCCACAGGCGAGCGGCATGGTCAAGTTGCTGGCTATGTTCTGCCTGCCTTGCCAGCGAGCGGCTAATAGTCATTATCGTACGAGGCTTCAGCAGAGGACGCACCAGCTTGAGCAATGGATCCTGGGGCGTCTCACGCTGCCGATCGGGCAGGATGCCCAGTGCGATGGCTGAGTCGGAATCACCGATAACGGCAGCTTTGACGAGCTGACGCTTGCGGCCCATACCTGCTGAGATGAAACGCAGAATTGCCTTGTGGCGCAGACGGCAGGGCCAATATGGGCGTGCCGTCAATTCGAATTGTGAGCCATCATAGGTGAGGTTCCCGCGAGCGAAGTTTGCTGTCAGCATCATCCGCAAGGCCGCGATGTCGTTCATGGCAAGGGCAGTGAACTGCTCATGGCGCTTGTCACTCAGACCGGGAACGCTCAGGACGGCCTGTTGAAAGTGCGCCGAGCGTCGTACGAAATGGCCGGGCTGCAGTGCGCGACGGAAGGGATAGGTTGCCCCCAGTTGTTCCAGTCGTAAGCAGACGTCCCATGCGGATTTCGGGCGTGAGATGGCCTCTCGGCTCATCGATTCAGCTACCAGGTCCGCGACTTCGCCGGAAATGTCGGGATCGATCTCGCTGAGCGATGGTGGGGTGTCTTCTCTAACCGCCGCGTTGATCACTACCGGATCGCTCTGGCCCTTCAGGTAGGGGTGTTCGCCGGACAGCAGTTGGTAGGCCATCACGCCCAGGGCAAACACATCAGACTGGATCGACGAAGGCTGTCCGTCGATCTGCTCCGGGGCCATGTAGCCAATCGTACCCATGCCGATACGACGATTCTCGGGTTCATCGAGGCGCCGGCCGAACGCCAGATCAGACAGTTTCGCCCAGAATAGCTTACCATCATCGACAACACTCAGGTCTCGCGGAAGAAACACGTTCTGTGGTTTGAGGTCTCCATGGACAATCCCTGCGGCGTGAAGGAAGTGGAGGGAGAGGGCCACTGAGGAAAGAAGGTTCAGGCTGCGGAGCAGAGGCATTCCTCGGCGGCAGGTGTCCAGCGTTGTGCCATCGCAGTATTCAAGCACCAGATAGGGGGTATCGCCTGTCTGGGCATCGAGCAGCCGGACCAGGCCGGGAAAACGCTCACTTCCAACAAGATGCCACTCACGCTCAACCAGGCGGCTGAACTGCTGGACAGCCTCCCCGGAGTCCTCTCGTGGCTGTTTAAGAGCAACCAGGCGGTTGAGTCGAGCGTCCCAGACTAAGGATACATCGGCCGTACCGCCGCGTCCAAGGACCCGGCGGAAGTCGAACCGTCCCTTATCAGGATCGGAGCCGCTCATTTCACTTTCTGGGCTGTTTTCTTCTTGGGCTGGAACCGTGGGATTACCAGGCGGAAGGTCGATCCAACACCTTCGGTCGACTCCACCTGCAACTCGCCGTGATGCTGCTCCATGATCTTCCTGCAATTGGTCAACCCGAGTCCATGCCCGCCCT
>CAZXRO010000008.1:0-19381 GCA_964642435.1 uncultured Ignavibacteriales bacterium | reverse complement strand
TGGTCGTGAAGTGAATCGTGAAGATCTTATCCAGCGTCTCCGTGCTCATTCCGGTGCCATTGTCCGAGACTTCGACGATGGTTTTCTCTGTGTCCTCGGTGTAGTTGGCTGCGATAGTAATCTGGCGCTTGAAGTCCTCGTTGCCCTGCTCATGATTGATCACTCGTTCCTCAATTGCATCCGCAGCATTGTTGAGCAGGTTCATGAGAACCTGCTGCACCTGGCCCACATCCATCTCGACGGTTGGTAGATTATTGGGCAGGTTGATAGTGAACATCGTACGCTTGAACCGGGGTTGGACACGCAGCGAGAAGAGAAGGTCCTCGACCAGGTGGCGGAGATCGTAGTTGATGAACTCGGACTCCGGCCGTGAAAAGTCCATGAGATTGTCAACGAATCTCTTGATCTTGAAAATATTGTCGACGATCGTCTTGCTGTTGAACTTGGCCTTCTCGAACTTTGATTTCTCGATGTTGATTGACAGTAACTCGGCGTTGTTGGAGGCAATCGCGAGGTAGTTGTTCAACTCGTGGGCGATAGAGGCCGCCATCTCGCCCTTGGCGACCAGCTTCTCGCTGAGGATCACGTACTTCTCCATGATCACTTTCTCAGTGATGTCCTCAACCGTCATGATCAAACCGTTGTCGCCGTTGGGCAGTCCGGGCAGAGGAGATATCTTGATCGAGAGCGCTTTCTCCACGTAGCCCGTGTTGTGGAAGTACCGTGAGTCGGAGAATTCCTGCTGGGTTGTCTGTGCCGTCCCTATCATGTGCTCCCATCGGCCGCGCTCGAATTCCGGGACAAGATCGACAAATAGCGACCGCTCCTGGTCCTGACCCTTAAGGTTGAGGCTCTCGAGATTGAGGTCAAATATCTCCAGGGCGGCGGTGTTGATCGTGAGTATGCGCCGAGCATCGTCAATGACAATAATGCCGATCGGTGACTTGTTGACGATGGATTCATTGTACAGCTTCAGGTTACGCATCGACTCGTACAGTCCTGCGTTGTGCAGGGCGATGGCCACCATTTGTGCATAGAGCTCGAACAGATAGAGGTCCGACTTGAGGAACATCTTCGCCTGGCTGGAATTGTCGACATAGATTACGCCAATGATCGTCCCCGTGACCTTCAGGGGAACACACATGATCGAGCGCAGATGCAGCTCAACCACGGATTCCTGATGCGCGAAGCGCTCATCCTGCTGAGCATCGGAAGTGTAGACAGACTTGCCGCTCTGGGCGACATCGGTGGCTATCGAGGTCGAGATGCGAAAGTCTTCGTCGTGCATCTCTTCCTGGCACAGGTTATAGGCGGTCTTCACCTGGAGTTCTTCATTATCATCAAGCAGCATTATCAGGCCCCGCTCAGCCTGCATCAGTTCAATCGCCTTGCGCATCACCAGCTCAAGTACGTCGTCGAGTACCAGCGATGAGGTCGTGGCAAGGGTCGCCTCAAGGAGGGCTTTCAGATCGGCCGTCGTCTTCGACGTCTGTCCGCCGGACTGGATCCGCGGGTTATCTTCCGCTACCTGATCCAAAGTTGCTTCGAGATCCGCAAAGATGTCATTTGCTGCTGTGTCATTCTTTGTCATGCTGGTACTTCCGCTGTTTTCTTTGGCGGCGGGTGCTCTTTCCCATATCCGCTTGGTCTCAGGGCTACACCTTGACAACACCGACCAGCCCCCAAAGCCGGTCATTGCAGGCTCCATCGTCTAACTTCATTATCGGCTGCAACTGCCTATTGTTTGAGGGATTAGGATTGTCAGCTTGATCGATTACTCAGCCCGGCAGGGCAATTCAGCAGGGATTTTGTTGGCAAAATACGAGGTCGGTCACTGGCATATCAACTCGAACCAATGACAGCATCAGTCGCCGGCGTAGGTGAAGGCCCTACTAAGGGGTCCCTAACCTATTGGACTGTCAGAAGATATGGTCAAATCGCACCCACAGCCGCAGGTTATCATCCTCACCTGCGTCCAGACGCTTGCTCAGGCTGATGCTGACATCGGCGCCCAGACCCACCGCAACTCCGACACTGTGTCGGAATTCGATATCACTGTTGAGCTTGGCTTCATTGGCGATCTTGCCGGCATCGTAGAGCACCGAAAAGGCAACGTCACTGCCTGGGAACTCAAACCGATACTCCGCGTTGGTCATCCACAGCCGGGTACCATAGAACTCCTTGTGCTCGTATCCACGAACCGTACCCAGGCCACCGAGGAAGAACCGCTTGTGCATTGGCAGGAATCCGTCGCTACCAGAGTACATGGCTCGCAGCAGCAACATGGTGTTATGAGTCACCATCTGGTGGCGTCGAGCCACCAGGGTGTAACGACGATAATCGAATTCTGATTCGAAATCGGGGGAGGACCACTCCAGTTCGAGACCTGCCTGCCACGCGGAGTTTTCATAGGGATCGATATGATCTCGCGTGTCATAATCAACCTTGAACAGCAGTGAGGCGTTGTCCCGGCTGTTCGCGGCTTCAATTCCTTCACTTCGCAAGGGATCATCAATCCAGTAGTAGTTCTTGCGAAAGGTCTTGTCGCCACCGAAAAGGGACCAGAGGTCCTGCTCGGCCGCGAACCAGCGCGTGCTCTCATAGCGGTAGCCCGCGGTGCCGTTCAAATGCTCAATGGGAGACCAGGTAACATAGAGAAGCCCACCCTCGGATTCGTAGTAGTCCTTGAAGTCCTCGGTTACCAGTAGGGCGAACGGCAGGTTCTCCAGATCGGTGATATTCCAGTCGTCCTCGCTGGCCAGACGACGAAAGTATTTGGCTCCCACCTTGAGAGGATACGGACCGGAAAGAATGGCTTGAGAGATTCCCAGTTCCCACCGGGTACGCTGAGATTCAAACGCGTAGCCGAATTCACCTTCGACAACCGGCAGGTAAGGATCATCGGGATCGTAGCCAAGTTCACCCATCAGGCGCAGGCCATCGACCCGATTGTATCCCAGCGATGCGCCGTAGATAAAGTTTTCGGCGTGTCGGCGGAAACGGTGGGGGGAGAGGCGATGCCCTGCCTTGCCTGAGTACAATTCGCCGTAGATGGTAACATCCCGATCTGTCGAGATCTCACCGTACATGCTCACCACATCGCCGCGTATCACGGCACCTTCATCAATGCGGATGTCGCCACCAAGGCAAATGATATCCCGCCCGACTTCGCCGGCAACGTTGACGTCTCCCGTGACCGTGAACACCATGCCACGGACAAACCCGTTGGATCCAACCGCGACATCCGTTACTGGGAAGATCAGGTTGCCTTGCCGCAGCCGCTGAATCCGCTGTGACTGCTCATCGCCCGTGAAGAACTCCAACGTGATCATTCCGTCGCTGTGTGTGATTCGTGAGTCGGTGATGCGATCGAATGGCAGAACCGTGTCCCCAATATGCAGGCCGGTTTCATCAAACAGCACCTGTCCGTGCAGAGTGAAACCAGTCTTCTGACGCTTCAATTGCTCCTTGCTGAACTCAAGAATGGCCTCATGGTCCTCAAGAAAGGTCTCGATGACGGCAACATCCTTATCAAATGAGATCGAGAAGTAGTCGTGCTGGACTCGACTGACCGTGTATTCTTTGTATTCCTGCTGGGCTTGGCCGGAAACGGCCACCACCACGAGGAGTATTGCAACCGTGAGCAGTGTACGTTTGGTGATCATGGAGTATAGCCTTTCTTTACATCATGGCCACATAAGGCAATCAGATTGAGTCTGTCAAGGTTGAGAATGCGATTACCGTCTCAGCCTGCCACCCTGTATTAGACCGCTGGACCGGCTTGCGGGTTTCACTGTCGCCGGAGTTGCCATGTCCTAAGGAGTGTCTTTGAGAATTCGGTCTTGGTAGTCGGTCAGTGCCTGGCGATGCGAAGCAAAGGCGATATTCTCAGGTAACTCGTCAAACCCGAAATAGTGTGCCTCTTCGGCATCGTCGCCGGCCCCCAGTTGCCCGCCAATGACCTCGCCCAGGTAGAGGATGAGCACGGCATTGGTGCGCGGGTCATCGCTGCCCGAATAGACCTCAAAGAAGCCCTTGAGCCTGATATCCAGGCCGGTTTCCTCCCGTACCTCCCTGACGGCTGTCTGGGTCGGGTGTTCCTGCCACTCCATAAACCCCGCCGGGATGCACCACCAGCCGATCTTGGGCGGATGCGCTCGTTTGACAAGCAGTATCCTGCCATTCCTTTCTACCATCGCACCCGCCGCCGGCGCCGGGTTCTGGTAAAACACGAAGTCGCAGTCACTGTTGGGACAGGCCAGCCGGCAGACACCGTCGAGCATCTGTTCTGCCAGAGGCGTTCGACAACGGGGGCAGTAACGGTATCCACTGTGTTCGCTCTTGAGACGGAACAGCTTGTCGGCATCGAACTTTCTGTGACGTTCGTTCATCAGTTCGTTGCTCCTGCGGCTACAACAGTTCCATTCACTTTGATCGCGATAATGGTCGTGTCATCGCGCGGCGGGTTACTTGGGTCATGCCGCTGCACATCCTGTACGATGGCATCGAGAATCTTCTCCGGGTCCAGCTCTCGATGATCACATACCAATTGGTGGATGCGCTCCTCGGTGTATTCATGCTCGTTTTCGTCCATGGCCTCCGAGACGCCGTCGGTGAAGAGAAAGAGCACATCGTGTGGCTGCAACTGGACCTCCTCGAACTCATACTGCATTCCAGGCAGGGCACCGATAATTGGCCCGCCGGTCTTTAGCAGCACAGTCGATCCATCGTGCCGAACCAGTACGGGGTAGTTGTGGCCGGCATTGGCATATCGGAACACGTTTCGATTACAGTCAAGTTCACCGTAGAACAGTGTGACGTACTTCTCTGAGGACGATGAGTGTACCATCTGCTCGTTGACATTCCTCAGCATGGTGCTGATTGGTGTTCCGGCATTGACCTCAGATCGGATCATAGCCTGGATCTGGGCGATCATGAGCGCTGCAGGCATGCCCTTGCCGCTGGCATCGGCGATCACCATGCCAAGCCGATTGTCCGGCAGATGAATGAAATCGTAGAAGTCACCTCCGACCGTACGCGAGGGTACCGAGTAGGCACAAATATCCATCAGGTCGAGCTTGGGCGGTTTCGATGGCAGCAGGTCAAGCTGAATCTGCCGCGCCATGGTAACTTCTTCCTGCAGCCGCATTCGTTCGAGTGAATCAACATACAGGCGGGCGTTTGTCAACGCCGACACCATCTGGTTGGACAATACGCCCAGCAAGTTCAGGTCCTCGGAGGAATACTTGTACCCGGCCACCTTCTTCGACAGCGCTAAGAATCCGAGCAGGTGCTTGGCGTCCTTCATGGGGACGATCAGCTGGGCCTCACGCTCCTCCAAAAACTGCGCCAGCCGGGAGTCGGTCCGATAGTCCTCAAGGGACTGGTAAAAGGTCGGGCGGTCCAGCAGATTTACTCCGCGCAACATGAGGTCCTCGCGAGCAATCACCCGCCGCTTGGGAATCTGCTCATTAGGGAGCATGGCGTACTCACCCAGTTCATCATCAAACATCACGAAAGTAACCTTCTCGACCAGCAGCGTGGTCTTCATGGTATCCTCGATGATCTGGCGGAGCCGCTGGGGATCGAACACGCTGATTACCTGTCGGGAAAAGCGCTCCAAGGCATTGCGGTGGTCGGTTCTGGTACGCATGAACAGGGCGCGAATGACATTGTCCAACCAGGCATTGATCGGCTGGAAGAGCAGCAGCACGATCACAATGAACCCATAGGAGACAATTCTCGCCTGCTCACCAAACAGCGGAGTAAGAAGTTGCTCGGAACGAATGACAACGACAACAAAGATGCCGACCAGCACCGCCGAAGTCAGAGTGTAGACAAACGACTGCCGGAAGACCAGCTTGAGGTCAAGGAATTGATAACGGATGGCAGAATAGGCAAAGAAGCCCGCTCCCAGAGACAGCCCCACCAGCAGAATCCATCGGGCTGTCGTATCTGACAGCGAATCATCCCAGAATAGCTCTCCGACAGTGACCAGGACCCAGATGCCCAGCGACAGCCGGAGTCCCCACATCAGGTTGGCGGTCTGCTTGTAGAGCCTCGGATTGGACACCACCGACTTATTGCTTTCGAAGAAGTATCCGGCCACCAGCACATACCCGACATAAACGAGGCTGAAGATTGTCTCCTGGTATGTGCGAAGAATTCCCAGGAACAACTGAAGCCACCCGGTGACCTTTGCCACCGGTTTGAGTATCAGCGTTATGAATCCCGTGCGCTCCGGATCCAGCTCGAAGACTGACAACATGTCAACTGCCGAATCATAGAACAAGAGCAGCATCAGGTGCACAAGGGAGGGCAGAAACACCACATACTGAATCCGGCGATTCTTGAAGGTCGAGAACCGATCGACCGGAAAGGTCCAGGAAAAGATGAGCATGAATGGGAAGAAGAAGGTCCAGACAGGATAGAGGTGATACAGGGTCGTCTCCTGGAACTGGGCGGTCGTCATCTGTGACTGGAGGATGACATCGGACAGCGAGACAAACAGTGGCCCAAGGCCGCCAAAGAACAACATGGCGCCCGTCAGCCGGTTGAGCCGGTTGGCGAAATTGTCCCTGAGGACGGTTACCGCCAGAAAGACGAGAAACCCGCCGACAAGGAAATAGAGAAGGGTTGACACCAAATCGAGGTTCATCGGGCCTTAGCTGTTGCAGTCATTCGGCCAGTGTCGGCCGAAAACCGCTCCTTACACGTTCTTGGTAATGGTCACCACTGTTCCATCGGGTGTGGTCTTGACGTCGACTTCATCCATAAGGTTACGTACGATGAATATCCCGCGCCCGGCCGCTTTGAGCAGATTCTCGTCGGCCAGGGGATCGTCAATCTCCGTTGGGTCGAAGCCGTGCCCTCGATCGGCAACACTGATCTTGACCGCATTGGCGATCTTTCTGACTGTTACCTTCACGGCGCGATCATCGTCCGCAGACACCTTGGTCGCGTTGCCGTGCTCGACAGCATTGTTGACGAGTTCGGAGACGCTGATGGCGATATCGGCGACAGTTGACTCGTTCAGGCCCCAATCCCTCAGGAATGCCTCCACGAAGTTGTCGACATCGACCAGGTACTTAAGGTCCGATGGGACGGTTATGGAGTTTCCGGAAATTGCTGGTTTGTCCATGGTGAGAAGTTCTCCAAAAAAACAGGCAGGTCGCAGACGGCCTACCCGGACAAGTTGACTTCAAATGGAAATGCGAATAGATCCAACCGGCTATCAGAATGAGGCAATGGCATCATCAACCGAATCGTAGGCCTCGAAAACGGTTACGAGCTTCGTTATGGTCAAGAGCGACTGAATCTTCTCGGTTACATTGGCCAGTTTGAGCATGCCGCCATTATTGCGCAGAGTCGTATAACTGGAGATCAGGATACCCAGGCCGGTCGAGTTCATCCAGTCGACCTTGGACAGGTCGATCACGACCTTCTTCCTGTCCAGTTCAATACATTCGTGCAGCTTTTCATGCAAGAGACTGGCATCGGGACCGCCCATGATCTTTCCCTTCGGTTCCAGAATGACTACCCCGTCTTGTTCGCGGTCGCTTAGCTTCATGATAGAAATGCCTCCCAGAACGGGTTATCACTAAGTGTGACCACCAAATGTGGTACGCTTTGCCTCAGTACGCAGCGCATCGGCCTCTCGTTCGGTCGCTCTGTCTTACGTACGTCAAAATCAGCTTACGGGTTGCCGGTTGGCACCATATCCGATACGCCGGCCTAAACACAATTCACCCAGAAGGTTAATTAGCTCAAAAGGGAAAGTCAGGTCAAGTTGATTCTCGGTGTGGGTACAGTCAGTGACCCTTCCATGAGGCAGAAACGGCCCCTTCCAACTGAGGAAAGGGCCGCCGATTCGTTCATTCAGCGGTCTTAGCCGTTGTCTTTACACCACGACTTTCGGCTTGGGCATGTCGACCGGCTGGTACACCAGAGCCTTCGTAGGACAGAACTGGGCGCAGGCCGGGTCGCCCCCGCACAGGTCGCACTTGACGATCATGTCGTGTTGCTGATCGTGGATCGAACAGCCGAAGGGACAAGCCGCCACACAGGCCATACACTTGACGCATTTCTCCTGGTCGATCTCCATCGCGCCTGTTTCCTCGTTGCGGCTGATAGCGTCAACAAGACAGGACTTGGCGCAGGCTGGATCCTCACACTGCAAACACGTCACCGGTACCCACATCTCTTTCATGGGGCCGGGCAGCGCAAAGATGCGGGTTTGGCCAGGCTTGCCGTTGACGGCATGGCGAAATGAGCAGGCCAGTTCGCAGGTACGGCAGCCAATACACAGGTTCGGGGTTACGATAAAGCGATGTGTCATGACGCCTTCTCCTCTCGTCGTGACCAGCCAGCGATTCGTCCCATGCCCATCGCCGTTTCGGCACGGTGGCAGGCATCACAAATCTCGAAATAGCTTTCCGGAATATCACGCATCTTGCTGAGCGCTTTGGCGAAATCGCGCGTTATCGTCTTGCGTCCGCACTTGCTGCACGTGATCAGTTCGAATTCCTTGTCCCAGATTGTTCGCCGGTTGCCCTTCTCCTCGTACGGAATCACATTCGTGGGGCAATTGATGGCGCAGGCCAGGCAGCCGATACAATCCGGCGGCGGCTCGTCGAGAGGCGGGGCGATTCGTCGCCCGTGACCGCGATCAACCGTGGAGATCGCCGCAAAGCCCATCTGGTCACAGATGCGGGTGCACAGTCCGCAGAGGATGCAGTTGTCGCCATCCACCTTGGGCTCGTAGCTCGTCTGGTTGATGCCGTATTCGGCGGCCAACTGCTGGATTTTCGGCGAGTTGGGGCAGCGTGCCAATTGCAGGTCAATCAGCGTCTTGCGTGCCTTGATCACCTTCTCGGCATGGGTGTTGACGATCAAATCGTTCTCGACAGGGTAGAGGCATGAGGTTACATACCCCTTCCAGCCGTCCCACGAGTCCTTGGTGATTTCTACCAGGCACAGCCGGCAGGCGCCAAACGGCTCCACTGCCTCGTGATGACACAGCGCGGGAACCTCGATCCCCAGCCGTCTGATCACGGTCAGCAGCATTTCACCTTCTTTGGCCTGAACCCGTGTGCCATTTATTGTCAAGTGAACCATCCTGCCTCCTTACGCCACTTTTATCGCATGACGGTTACAGACCGCGAAACAGGCGCCGCATTTGTCGCACTTCGTCTGGTCAATTGTGTGTACCTCGCCCTTCTTGCCGGAGATAGCGTTGGCCGCGCAGGCATGAATGCAGGCCATGCAGCCATCGCAGGCCTGAGCATCGACCTCATATGTAATGAGGGCCTTGCAGACACCGGCCGGGCAGCGCTTGTCTCTGATATGGGTCAGGTACTCGTCGCGGAAATACCGAATTGTACTGAGGAACGGATTCGGCCCTGATTTGCCAAGCCCGCACAGCGAAGCATCGATGATCACGTCTGAGAGCTGCTCCATCTTATCCAGGTCTTCCTCGGCCGCCATACCTTCGCTGATCTTGACAGCCAGCAGGTATAACTGGTACAGCCCCTCTCGGCAGGGTGTACACTTACCGCAGGATTCATCGACCAGGAATTTCAAGAAGTACTTGGCGACATCTACGACGCAGGTGCCCTCGTCCATGACAATCATGCCACCGGAACCCATCATGCTGCCGGCCTTGGTCAAGGTATCGAAGTCGACCGACAAATCCAGCTTGTCATCCGGCAGGCAGCCCCCCGAGGGACCGCCGGTTTGCACTGCCTTGAATGGCCGGTCGTTGCGAATACCTCCGCCGATGTCGAAGACGATCTCGCGCAGTGTGGTTCCCATCGGCACCTCGATCAGGCCGCCGTTGACAACCTTACCGACCAGGCTGAATGCCTTGGTGCCGGTTGATTTCTGGGTTCCAATGCGGGAGTACCATTTGCCCCCGCGATCGATGATAACAGGGATATTGGCAAAACTTTCGACATTATTCAGAACCGTCGGTTTGTCAAACAGTCCTTTCTGGACCGAACGGATATACTTGGCTCGTGGCTCACCGACTTCGCCCGCGACCGACCTCATCAGCGCCGAAGACTCACCGCAGACAAATGCACCCCCGCCACGACTGATCTTGATATGGAAGTTGAAATCCGTCCCGAGGATATTGTCGCCAAGAAGGCCATACGCTTCAGCCTCTCGGATTGCCTCCTGCAGGAACTGAACTGCCAGCGGGTACTCCTCGCGCACATAGATATATCCCTCGCTCGAGTCGACGGCGAAGGCGCAAATGGCCATCCCCTCGAGCACCGAATGGGGATCACCCTCCATGATGGCGCGATCCATGAACGCTCCCGGATCACCCTCGTCACCGTTGCAGATGACATAGTGCGGGCGCTCCTCGAGCTTGGCGCAGGATTCCCACTTCCGTCCGGTAGGGAACCCGCCGCCGCCGCGCCCGCGCAGACCGGAGGTCTTCACTTCTTCGATAACCTTGGTCGGTGACATCGTGGTGAGTGCCTTGGCCAGTGCCTGATAGCCACCGGTAGCAATATAATCACGGATGTCGCACTGGTTGATATGCCCCAGGTTGCGCAGCGCGATCCGCTTCTGGTGCTTGTAGAAGGGGATCTCGCGATAATCGCGGTAGGTCTTCTTGTCGATCGGGTGCGTGTAGAGCAAATCGTCGATAACCTTGTTGTTGCGCAGGGTCTCCTCGACAATCCGCTCGACATCTTTCTTCTTCACCCGCGTATAGAATGTGCCTTGCGGTTCAACGACCACCAATGGGCCCTGTTCGCAGAAACCGTGACAACCGGTTTCCTTCATCGCCTCCACACTGAAGCCCTTGATGCGCTTCTTCTTGAGTTGCGATTTGAACTCACTGACAATCTCAGCGGCACCATTGGCCAGGCAGCCCGGACCGCAACAGACCATCAGCTTGCGCTTGTGTTGATCCTGCTCATTCTGGCACTCCTTCTGGAGTCTCTCGAGCGCCTTCGGGGATGCTACTTTGGTGACAGCCATCTCAGCCTCCCCTCAGGATCTTCTTGGTTTGGTTGACCTTAACGTCAGCATAGTACTTATCGTTGACAATCACTACCGGTGCCATAGAACAGGCCCCGACACAGTTGACCACCTCCAACGTGAACTTCATGTCTGACGTTGTTTGGCCCGCTTTGATGCCCAGCTTGGACTCCAATTGATCCTGAATGAGAGCAGCACCGCGAATGTGGCAGGTTGTACCCATGCAGATGCGGATCACTTTCTCGCCCTTGGGATTCAGGCTGAAGGCATTATAGAACGTCGAGACACTGAAGACCTTGCTCAAGGGGACATCGAGATGACTGGCTGTTTCCTTAAGCGCTTCACACGGCAGGAAGTTGAACTCTTTCTGGATGTCCTGGAGCACGGCAATCAGCGACTGTGGCTCCTGGGGGTAGCGAGCGAATATATCCGGGAGTTTGCTCAGGTCGTGGTTCATACGGCTACCTTCTGTTTCGCGGCTTCCTTGCCGAGCTTGAGACCCTCGGCGAGGACCTTTTCGTTGATGGCAAGCACGTCCTTCTTGCGCGCCAGTTTGTCCTTCATCGTCTCAAGGAGCGTCTCTTCCGAAACCGCGCCGGTGGCGGCAACGAAGGCGCCAAGGATGGCGATATTGGCAGCACGGGCATTGCCCGCCTTCATGGCCATATCATTCGCCGGGACGTAGATCTTCAGCAGGTCATCGCGCTCGCTCTTGACGTCGATCAGCGAGCTGTTGACAACAATGATTCCGCCTTTTCTGATGCGCGGCTCGAACTTGTCGAACGATGGCCGGTTAAACACGCACAACCCCCGCGGGTTGGTAATGATCGGCGACCCGATACGGGTGTCCGATACGACCACGGTACAATAGGCGGTCCCGCCGCGCATTTCGGGCCCATAGGAAGGGATCCAGGCCACCTGCTTGCCTTCGGCAATGCCGGTGTATGCCAGGAGTTGTCCCGCTGTCATGATTCCCTGACCGCCAAAACCTGCAAACATGACTTCATACTGTGCCATCATGCACCTCCCAACACACTGCGCTCCGGTGTCTTGTGTACGCCGAGCGGATAGTAGGGCACCAGGTTTTCGCGCAGCCAGGCGGTGGCATCGGTCGGTGTCATACCCCAGTTGGTCGGGCAGGTCGACAGCACTTCCACCAGCGAGAAGCAGGTTCCTTCGACCTGGTAGGTGAAGGCCCGCCTGATAGCCTGCTTGGCCTGGATGATATACTCCGGCGCATGCACCGAGACTCGCTCGATATAGGCCGGCGTCACCAGCGCCGAGAGCAACTCCGCCATGCGAATGGGGAAGCCTACTTCAGCTACGTTGCGACCGGCAGGAGAGGTGGTTGTAATCTGGTCGGGCATGGTCGTGGGGGCCATCTGACCGCCCGTCATGCCATAGATCGCGTTGTTGACAAAGATCACCGTGATCTTCTCGCCACGATTGGCAGCGTGGACGATTTCACCCATTCCAATCGATGCCATGTCGCCGTCGCCCTGGTACGTAAACACGATCATGTCCGGTCGCATGCGCTTGAACCCGGTGGCCAGCGCCGGGGCGCGGCCGTGGGGCGCCTCCAAAAAGTCGCAGTTGAAATAGTTGTAGGCCAGTACGGAGCAGCCTACCGGTGCCACACCACAGGTCCGCTCTCGCACACCCAGATCATCCAGCGCCTCGGCAACCAGCCGATGGATGACTCCGTGGGTGCATCCCGGGCAGTAGTGCGTAACTGTCTCAGTGAGCGACTCGGGCCGTTTGAATATGGTCTTGGCCTGTGCTTGCATGAGCTCTATTCCTCAGTTTTACTTCGTCTTTCGTGTCTTCTTGGCGGTCGACTTCCTCGTCTTCGACTTCGCGCCACTTTTCGCAGTGGTCTTACCAGTCGACTTCGCCTTGCTCGTACGCGCCTTCTTGCGCCCGGTCGACAGCTTGATCAGAAGCTCTTTCAACTCCGACGGGTTCGGCACAATCCCTCCGGTGTGACCGAAGAATTCGCACGGCTTCTTGCCCATGACGGCTTTCTGCACGTCCTCGTGCATCTGAGCCGTGCTCATCTCAACGGACAGGACGGTCTTGATATTCTTCTTCTTCGCCTCCTCGAATATCTCCTTCTCAGGGAAGGGGAACAGCGAAATCGGTCGGAACAACCCAACCGAGATCCCTTCTTCTTCCTCGAGCTCATCGATAGCCGTCTGGCAGATACGCGCCATGGTGCCGTAGGAGACGATAAGTACCTTGTTCTTGTCGTTGACCTTGTACTTCTCGAATCGAACTTCATCCTCGCGCATTTTATCGAACTTCGCACGAAGCTTCCAATTGTGTTCTTCGAGCGCATCGGGATTCAAGAAGAGGCTCTTGATGATGAGTGGATCGCGTCCTTTGGCGCCTGTCGTAGCCCAGTCCTTTGGCGGAAGCTCGGGCTCCTCGAGTTTGTCCGGGAACTCAACCGGCTCCATCATCTGGCCAATCATCCCATCGCCGATCATCATCACCGGATTGCGGTACTTGTCTGCCAAGTGGAAGGCGAGCATCATCAGGTCCACCGCTTCCTGGACTGTCGATGGCGCCAACACCAGCAGGTTGTAGTCACCATGACCACCGCCCTTGACGGACTGGAAGTAATCCGACTGCGCCGGCAGGATGCCACCCAGACCGGGACCGGCCCGCATGATGTTGACGATCACACACGGCAGCTCCGCTCCGGCCAGATACGAAATCGCCTCCTGCATCAGCGAAATGCCCGGGGAGGAGGAGGTCGTGAACACCCGCTTGCCCGTCGAAGCGGCTCCAAAGAGCATGTTCGATACGGCAACCTCGCTCTCGCCCTGAAGGAATGTCAGACCGGCCTCGGGCATACGCTTGGCCATGTACTCAGCCACTTCCGATTGCGGCGTGATGGGATAACAGAAGTATCCCTCTGCGCCGGCCCGAATGGCGGCCTCGGCTATGGCTTCGTTTCCTTTCATCAATATCCGTGCCATATACGTGCTCCCCGGCCTTAGTAGGCAAACAACTGGTACTGAGTACCGTTGGAGTGAACTTCAATTGCCGCATCGGGACACGTGATAGCACATATCATGCATCCAATACAGCGCGATGGATCATGTGCCTGAGCGTAGAAATACCCGCGTACGGTGATGTCTTTCGACATCGACAATATCTGCTGCGGGCAGGCCTTGACACACAACTCGCATCCTTTGCAATGATTCTTGTCTATTGTGACTCCTGGCATGTGCGGAATCCCTTATATCTTGAACTGATCTTTACCCAGTTTCGGTCGCTCCCACGGCTTGAGCAGATTACGCTCCAACTCAAGCACCGGTACCGTAAGCTCACGCGCCCTAATGGTCTTCAAGACATCTTTAGTGGCCGACAGAAACACCACCGGCAGGTCGCGCTCTGCTGCTACCTTGTTGGCCATATCGAGACCGTCAATTACAGTCTTCGCATCGGTCTGCTCCAGCAGGTGTGTATTTGATACAATCCCTGTGAAGCTAAGTTTGCACGCCGACTCGATCCCGGTCATCATCCTCAACGTACCCTCGACATCGGCTGTGAACGGGCGGTTGGCATTGTGTACCAGCAGCAGCTCGAACGTTCCCGGCTCAAAGGACTGGCCCAGCGATGCGAGGATTCGTGCGCCCACATCATCGCCACCAACATCGAGAATCACCATACCCTCGTGACTTTGGACCGACCCCTTGATTTCCGGAAGGATAATGGGCAGGTCCGCATAATAGTGACCGCCTTTGGGGTTGATAGTGTGGACGCCCATCTTCTCCAGGGCCTTCTCGGCCTCGCGGGAACGAAAATAGGGGTTCACGATATCCAGGTCGGCGATCGCCACCGGCATCGTTTGTTGCACGACCAGCGTCCGGGCCAGATTGACGGAAACCTCGGATTTCCCGCTTCCATAACCGCCCACAATGATGAGGATTGGCCGGGAGAAAACGGGGGAGAGGTATTTCGGTTTGGATTTCGCCATGACCACCGTCACTTTCGGCTCCCCGTCGCCATCAGGCGCCCGTTGCACTGCTGCAAGTTGCTGCCGCTACGCAGATTAACTGTTGACATTTGGCCTCGAAAATGAATATTAGTCAGACGGCCGTGTGAAGTCAAGCGGCTTTTGTGAAAAAAATAACGATTTGTCTCGCGTTTAATTGCATTCTTGCAATGTTATCTCGTTGCATCGCAATATATTGACGATTTTGTCCATTAAGGAGGTTTGGTCCATGATTACCAAAAAGTCGCCTTTGGCGGTTTGCTGCCTCCTGCTTGTGTCGACGGCGTCGATTTGGTTCGGGGTGACCGCCTGCAATGGAACCGAGGATGCTCCCGGGAAGAGCCCCTATGCCGATTGGAAGCACATTCAGCGCGAAAATGTCAAGCTGTACTATGTCCCGGGTCATCCCCACGAGAAAGACCTGCCGCAGTTGACCGAAGGGTATGTTGCCTCACTCAGAAGGATCTGCCGCAGTCTTGACATGCCGGTGCCCGCCGAGACACTCCTGGTGTATCACTACACTGGTCCGGGACACGGTTATGAGGTGACCGGGGCACGCTGGCCGTTTGTCGATGATACCGCTATCCACTATTGGCAGCCTGCCTACCTGGGGGCAACATTGACCGAATACGCTCTCAGTCGATTCAGCCCCCAGAAGACAAGACACGCCATCATGTGGCAGGGAATGCAGACTGTGTTCGACTTTTCCGGGATCAACCACAATCAGCGGGTTCTGGCCCTGCTGGAGGCCGACCGGCTGCCATCGCTTGATTCGCTGGCCTCAATGGAGCATATTGACCCTCAGCAGCACAGCAGAGAGAATGCAGCGGCCGGCTCCTTTGTAGGGTTTCTGTACAGCACCTACGGAATGCCGGTGGTCAAGCAGCTCTATCAATCTGTGCTGCCGTTCGATGAGGCCGTTGTACAGGTGACGGGCCAGACACTTGGGCAGCTCCAGGACGAGTGGCACAAGGCGCTGCGACGCTGGAAAGATGTGCAGCGGACCGAGGACTCAGCGCGACCGAATACTGAAACCAAGCCGTGAGGCTTCGCATGCGAGGTGGAGAAGTATGGCAGATGAAAAATGGCAAACCGCGATAACGAAGATCGCGCCAGGGGAGATACGGGTACGGGGATACCATATCACAGATGTTATGGAGAAGCTCTCCTATGCTGAGACGGTCTATCTCATCCTGAAGGGCGAATTGCCGAGTAAGGCCGAGGCGGAATTGATGAATGCCATCTTGGTTTCCTCAATAGACCATGGTGCGACCCCGCCGTCGGTTCTTGGAACGCGCACAGTGATGTCCGGTGGCAACTCACTGAATGCTGCCGTCGCCGGCGGTGTGTTGGTTATTGGTGACACTCACGGCGGGGCTATTGAGCAGTCGGCCCGTATCATGCAGGAGTGGATAGCCGAGAACGAGGGTGCGCCCTCCGATGACATCGCGGCCAGGCTGGTGGACTGGCTCAAGGAAAACAAGCAGCGCATGCCCGGGTTCGGCCATCGGCTTCACAACGTGGATCCCAGAACAGGCAAGCTGTTCGAGATAGCCGCGCGACATGGCTACAGCGGCAAGCATATCGATCTGTGTAAGGCGATTGAGGGGGCCCTCGAAAAGCAGTTGGGGCGCAAGTTGCCGATCAATGTCGACGGCGCCATTGCTGCCGTCATATCCGATATGGGTTTTGACTGGCGTCTGGGCAAAGGCTTCTTCATCATCTCCCGTGTTCCTGGATTGATCGCGCACGCCTATGAAGAGAAGGAGCGCGAACGCCCCATGCGCAAGCTGGGACCGATGCCGTTTGAGTACGACGGCCCGGATGATCGTAATATCTGATTGTTATCTTATTCCGCGCTCTCTCTGTACTCTGACCGTTATGTGTATAACAGCCGACGCTGTTCATTGTCAGCAAAGGAATGCAATCGATGAAGTACTACCTGCCGTTGTTGATTCTCCTGGCGCTTGTCATCGCTGCCTGTGGCCCGAGCGGACCTCCGGCTGACGAGGTGACGCCGGTCTGTCTGCCACAGAATATCCGGGCCGAGGCGGCCAGTAACAAGATGACTGTCATCTGGGAGATGCCCTGCACCGACCTGATAGCGGGATATCATATTTACATCAGTGAATCGCCGCTGGTCGGCCAGAATGGGATAATGGAAACTGGTGCTGAACCGTTTAACCATACACCGTTTCCCGGTGACACGAATCCTCACGATGGTATCGAGCATTACGAAGCCGAGGGGCTTGACAATGGCGTGCCGTATTATGTCTCGGTCAGGGTGGTGAGACCAGACCAGACCCTGTCGCCGCCATCGGAGGAGATAGTGGTCATCTGCGGCCCGAGGGGGTATCTTGAGTTGGCTATTCGGTACCAGGCCGACAATGATGGTTTCAGCTTCACTGGCGACAGCCTCGTACGCGCCGATGCGCTCGACAACGACGTCTACTATTACCATAAGGACGGAGTAGACTATCTCGCATCACCCAAGCGCCTCAATGGATTCCTGCGTGACACTCAATGGCAAGTCCTCAATTTCACTGGTGACTATGATACTGTGGCTGGTCAGGTTGCCTTGCTCAGCACGATACCGTCGGAAGACAGGATAGAGATAGAGGAAGGCGACTGGATTCGCATGTGGACTCCGGAGGGTGACCGGGTACTACTACAGGTGATTGGCTTTAAAGGAAAGGGAGAAAACCGGACAGTGGAGCTATTCTACGCCGTTCGTCCACAACCGCCCTCGTGAGACGGTTAACTGACTCCAGTATCCGACAGACTATGCGCAACACAATTAATCTCAACCGTTGGTTCGACTCCTTTCACCTTGTCGATGGCGCCATATCCACGGAGTTGTTCCGGACTGGTTGCCCGGTCTCAGTGGCACCGGAGCAATGGGCGCTCAATCATCTGAAGGCGCTGAGCCAATTGCACCGCGCGTACCTGGGAGCGGGGGCGGAGGCGCTCACCGCGGCGACCTTTGGTGCCAACCTCTTCAATCCGCTGGCGGAATTCAACGAAGACACGTTGGCTGAGGCCTTGCAGACACTGGTCAGCACGGCGCGAGAGGCCGCCGGCGACGAGATACTCGTCGCGGCCAGTGTCGGCCCTCTGGCGTTGTTTTCCTCCTCGGACCCCGCCTCCACCGAACTGAGGGCACACTACCGCAAACACCTGGAGATTCTCGCTCAGACCGACTGCGACATAATCGCCTTCGAGACATTCACCTCGCTTTCTGAGGCAGAGCTCGCCCTGGAACAGGCTGCGGCGATGGGACTACCGTGTTCGATCACCTTCGCTCCCGACGACAGCGGTACCCTTGAGGATGGTGATACACTGGCGAGTTGGGTCGAGAGGATCAGCCGCACCGAGGTACTTGCTCTGGGCTGTAACTGCTCACCAGATATTGAGAGCGCCATCGCCGTCGCCGCCCGGATTCGCGAACTGACCGATCTGCCATTGATCATGCGTCCCAATGCCGGGCAGCCGGATGCCGACATGCACTTCCCTGTAACTGCGCAAGTCTATGCCAAGCATGCGGTTGCCATGTTCGATGAAGGAGTCGATGTGCTCGGCGGCTGTTGCGGCACAACACCGGAGCATATTGCTGTGGCAGCCGATGCTATTCGCAGCTTCATTGAGGCGGAACCACCTCTTACTGACCCGGATGCGATTTCTTAAACATCAAGTGCACTGAATACGTTTAACAGATGATGGGGTGAGTCCTCAACTGCTCGCCCGCCCGCCCTCTGTGTCAGATGAGAATGTAATGCAGACAATACGATTGCTTGCGCTCACATGTGTTGCCGTGATCGGGGTTGTGCTGAATGCCGGCGCCTTCACTCAAGCCGACCAGCCGCGTGGCCCGGTGCCGGGTCGCTATGTTGTCAAACTGAGCGAGACGGCCGATGTCAACCGTCTCTCGTTGGCACTCAGCAAGGACGAGCGCCTGACCGCTGCCACCAGTATCCCCAGGGCATCCCTCGCAGGTGCCGACATCTGGCAACGTTACTACATATACCACCACCAGTCAAAGGCGCTATCCGAGGCCGACGTGATCGGAACTCTCGGCAAAGAGAATGTCGTGTCGGTCGAGCCGGATTACTACCTTGAGTTGTTTGCGTGGCCCACCGACTCCCTGTTTGAACAGCAATGGTATCTGTACAATACCGGCCAGTCATACCTTGGCATAGATCGCATTAGCGGTTACTACAACGACACCCTCGCGATCAAAACCGGTCTCGCCGGTGAGGACATTGGCATCGCCCCCCTGTACGACTCGCCTCCCACCGACGCCACCCGGGTAGTCGTCGCCATTATCGATACGGGCGTCGATGTGCTCCATCCGGAGCTCGCAGGGTCCATTTGGAGGAATCCCGA
>CAZXRO010000007.1:9772-30758 GCA_964642435.1 uncultured Ignavibacteriales bacterium | reverse complement strand
GAGAAGTTGCTGGCGGCGTATCGAGCCGGTGTGGAGACAGTTATTCTGCCGGAGCAGAATCGCAAGGACACCGGTGACCTGCCGCCGGAAATCAAGAAGGCCGTGAAGCTGAAATTCTTCAGCGAAATGATGCCGGCGATCAAGTTCGCCCTGGAGAAACCGGGCGCTGAAACGAAGGCCAAGAAGCGGATTACACGCAAGCGCAAGGTCAGCCGAACGCAAGCAGGTAAGTGATGAAACTGGTTACAGCCGCGCAGATGCAGAAGGTCGATCGCAAGACGATCGATGAGGTGGGTATTCCCGGCCCGGAGTTGATGGAGAATGCCGGTCGGGGAATAGCCGAGGGGATCATCGAGGATCTGCTTGGTGCCTCATTAGGCGCGAAAGTGACCGTGTTCTGTGGCAAGGGTAACAACGGCGGCGATGGATACGTCGTTGCACGGTATCTGCACGAGGCCGGTATACCCGTGGAAGTCTATTATCAGGGGCCGTATGAGAAGCTCTCGGATGATGCCCGGCTCAATTTCGACCGTGCCGCCAAGCTGAAGATAGCAATGACCGAGGTGACCGAACCTTCGGTGCTTCCCGATACACTTGATTCCGAGTTCATTGTCGATGCTATCTTCGGCACCGGTTTTTCCGGCAGTCCGCGGGGAATAACGGCCGAGATGATCGAATATGTCAACACGCAATCGCAGTGTGTGATCGCAGTCGATTTACCTTCGGGACTCAATGCTGACACCGGCCAGGCCGAGGGGTCGGTGGTCGAGGCGGACTATACGTACACACTGGCCCTGCCGAAGTTCGGGTTGTTTGTCTCGCCGGGACGGGAGCTGGCCGGGGTGATTTCAGTGGTGCCGATTGGTGTTCCCGATAGTGTTGTGGATGGATTCGACTTCACGGAGGAGCTGATCACCGAGGATATGGTGCTGGATCGCATGCCGGTGCGGGCGCCCGATGGTCACAAGGGAACGTTTGGCAAGGTGCTGGTGCTCTCCGGTTCGCTGGGACTCACAGGTGCAGCAGCGATGGCAGCCGAGAGCGCGCTTCGCACCGGAAGTGGCCTGGTCAAACTGGCCTCGCCGCGATCGGTGATACCGATTCTCGCGGGGTGCGTGGTAGAGGCGACAGGCCATCCTTTGCCGGAGGTGGCCAACAAGGGTGTACTGGCTCTCAGGGCACTGGGTGAAGCTCGAGAGTTGGCGAAGGAGCATGATGCGGTCATCGTAGGGCCGGGGATCGGCCGCCACCACGAAACTTGGGAGCTGGTTCGGCGTTTCCTGAGTAAGCTGGAGAAGCCGGCGATTGTCGATGCTGATGGGCTCAATGCGCTCGAGGGACACACCGAGGTGCTCAAGCTGGCACCGGATGAGATTGTCATAACGCCGCACCCGGGTGAATTCGCGCGGTTGTCCGGCAAGAAAGTCTCAAATGATGTTCACGAGCGAATTGCTGCCGCGCGCGAGTTTGCCGATGAGCACGATGTCGTGGTGGTGCTCAAGGGCAGCCCAACCGTGATTGCCGATACCGAAGGTATTGTGTATGTCAACCAGACGGGCAACCATGGCATGGCGACCGGCGGGACGGGGGATGTGTTATCGGGGATGATCGGGTCCCTGCTGGGGCAGGGGCTGGATGCGGTCGATGCGGCGATATGTGCGGTGTATATGCACGGCCTGGCGGGCGATTTGGCCGCCGATGATCTCACGCCGCGGGCGATGATTGCGGGGGATTTGATCGCGTATCTGGGTGAGGTGTTCGAGGAGTTGGGGGTTTGACGAAGGGGGGGCTGTGAACTGCTATCGTTGTGGCAAGGAACTGTTTCGAGGTACCAGGACTCGCGAGCATATTCCGCCCAAGTGCTTCTTCTCCAAGACGGACGAACTGGGTGGTGATAAACTGATAACCGTCTACTCCTGCACTGACTGCAATCACAGTCATCACTTGGCCGACGAAGCACTACGCGATTTCCTCGCGCTGATAAACTCTCCGTCCCCGGCAGCACAGGAGGTCGTTGATTCCAAGGTTGTTAGGTCGATTCGAAGGGATCGTAGAAAACTGGAGAATATCCGGGCATCCATGTCAGACCGCGAGATGATCACGCCGGGAGGTCTCTACTTGGGCGACGCAACCGAGATTGGGGTCCAGCATGCGACCGTAAGCCCTGTACTCGACTCGATAGCGAGAGGGTTGTTCTATGAGTTTGAAGGACAACCCCTTACTCAGTCCATCGGCCCCTACATTCATCCGAGCTTCGTGCATCCCATTCCCGCAGACGAGAATCTCCTGCGTCTGAAGGATAGAGCGCTATTCGTGGCGAAGGTTCCAAGAGTCTTTATGGCATGGATGGTAGCAGCGGTCTGCGAGAGTGGGCCCGTACTGATGTGTTGGCTCACATTTTACTTGGTCCACACCTTCTTCTCCTTGTACCTACTGGATCCATCGACAATCCACCAGCTCAAGAACATCCCTGTTGAGCCGTTCGATCGCAACTAACACCCCTCTACCCATTCCTTCCACAACACTTCTTATATTTCTTGCCTGACCCGCATGGGCAGGGGTCGTTGCGGCCGACTTTCGGCTGGTTGCGGCGGATGGTCTTGTCCTGCTTGCCCGCCTGTGAGGCCTGTTCCATGGGATTCGCCTCGCGTCCCTGAATCTGTGGCTGTGATCCGGCCGCGACCGCGTGGGCAGCGGCGCCATAGCCCATGTTGGTGCTTTCGGCGTGGCTGGCGGTCACCTGGGAGGTTTCCTTGCGACGGTCCTCGCGGCTCTTTTCAGGTGTGTTTACCTGCAGTTTGTAGACCAGGTTGACGATATCCCTGTCGGCCTGCTGGACCATCCGTTCGAACATAGCGAACGCTTCCCGCTTGTAGATGTCGATCGGTTTGCCCATGGCGCCGTGGTAGGCGCGCAGCCCGATACCTGCTCGAAGTTCATCCATTTCCTGCAGGTGGTCGCGCCAGTGGCGGTCGATGGTAGACAGGACGGCGTAGCGCTCGAGGTGGCGCATGATTTCATCGCCGTAGGCCTGTTCTTTCTTGGTGTAGATATCCATGATGACCTTGAGGATGTTCTCACGCAGGGATTCGCGGGTGATGCGGGGCAAATCCTCTTCTTTGAACTGTACGCGCAGCAGGAAGATCTTCACGAGGTCTTCAGACAGGCCGGTCAGGTTCCAGTACTCAGGGTTGTCTTCTTTTTGCGGGCAGTGCTCCTCAATAAGGCCGACCAGCACATCCTCGATCAACTCTACGACCTCGTCCTTCATGGACTGGCGTTCCAGCGCGGCCAGGCGGCGCTCGTAGATCCATTTGCGCTGGACGTTCATGACATCGTCGTATTCCAGCGTGTGCTTACGAATGGAGTAGTTCTGGGCTTCGACTTTTTGCTGGGCGCGTTCGATGGCCTTGGTGACCATGCCGGCCGTGATGACCTCGCCCTCCTCGACGCCCAATCTGTCCATTACCACGCCGAGCCGTTGCCCACCGAACAGGCGCATCAGGTCATCCTCCAGCGAGAGGAAGAAGACAGATGACCCGGGGTCGCCCTGTCGTCCGGCGCGACCGCGGAGCTGGCGGTCGATACGGCGTGATTCGTGGCGTTCGGTGCCGACAATGTGCAGTCCGCCGGCTTCTCTGACGCCCTCGCCCAGGCGAATATCGGTGCCGCGGCCGGCCATGTTGGTGGCGATGGTCACCGAACCCTGTTGTCCGGCGCGGGCGACAATCTCTGCCTCGCTCTGGTGTTGCTTGGCGTTGAGCACGTTGTGGGGAATCCCGACCCGCTTGAGCATGCGCGAGAGCACCTCGGAGACATCGACCGACACGGTGCCAACCAGTACCGGCTGGCCTTTCTCGTAGCGTTCGGAAATCTCCTGGATGATGGCGTTGTATTTTTCTCGCCGGGTTCTGTAGATGCGATCATCCATATCCTCGCGGATCACCTCCACGTTGGTGGGGATGACCATAACATCGAGCTTGTAAATATCGAAGAATTCCTGGGCCTCGGTCTCGGCGGTACCGGTCATGCCGGCAAGCTTGTCGTACATGCGGAAGAAGTTCTGCAGGGTGATGGTGGCCAGGGTCTGGCTCTCGGCCTCGATCTTGACGCCCTCCTTGGCCTCGATCGACTGGTGCAGTCCATCGGAGTAGCGTCGTCCGGGGAGGATACGGCCGGTGAACTGATCGACAATCATCACCTTGCCATCCTGCAACACGTACTCGACGTCCTTTTCGTAGAGCGAATAGGCCCGCAGGAGTTGATTGATAGCGTGTACTTTTTCGGATCGCTCACCGTGCAGGCGGTAGACCTCTTCGGTCTTTTCCTGGCGCTCTTCCGGTGAGAGATCTTCGTTGCCTTCCAGCTCGGACAGCATGGTGGAGATGTCCGGGATTTCGTACAGGCGTTGTTCGTCGGGGCTGAGTTGTGCGGTGCCGAGCTCGGTCAGGGCGATGGAGTGCTCGCGTTCATCGATGAAGTAATACAGGCGATCATCGATTTCATGCATCTTCTTGTCACGCAGGAAGACCGACTCCACGTCCTGAATCAGTTTCTGGACCCCGTGTTCCTGGAGTACCTTCATCAGGTGCTTGTTCTTGGGGGAGCCGCGCTGGGCAGCCAGGAGCAATATGCCGGCCTCGAACTCGTTGCCGTTTTCATCGGCGAGCATCTTCTCGGCGCGGTGAACCATGTCGTTCACAAGTACCGTCTGTTTGCGGACAAGGCCCTCGACTGTAGGGCGCATCTGGCGGTAGCGGTCGTGGACTGAGGATTCCACCTGGCCGGAGATGATCAGGGGGGTTCGGGCTTCATCGATCAGGATCGAGTCGACCTCGTCGATGATGGCGTAATGGAAGTTGCGATGGACCCGGTCCTCGATTCGCTGGGCCATATTGTCGCGAAGGTAATCGAAGCCGAATTCGTTGGCGGTGCCGTAGGTGATATCGCACTCGTACTGCACGCGACGCTCGGCGTTGGTCATCTGGTTCTGGATGACGCCAATGGTCAGGCCGAGGAACTCGAAAATCCGGCCCATCCATTCACGGTCGCGGCGGGCCAGGTAGTCATTGACCGTCACGACATGGACGCCCTTGCCGGTGAGCGCATTGAGGTAGACCGGCATGGTGGCGACCAGCGTTTTTCCCTCACCAGTGGCCATCTCGGCGATCTTGCCTTCGTGAAGCGCGATGCCGCCGATCAACTGGACGTCGAACGGGACCATGTTCCATTCGGTCTCCTGTTCGACCACCTGCCAGCTTGTGCCGACATGGCGACGGCAGGCTTCCTTGACCACTGCGAAGGCCTCGGTCATGATATCATCGACCGTTTCTCCCTCGCTGAGGCGTTTTCTGAATTCCTCGGTTTTCGCCCGGAGCAATTCATCGCTCAGGTCGGCCAGTTTCTCAAAATGCTCGTTGATCTCATCGACCCACGGCTGCACGCGCTTGACATCGCGCTCGTGCTTCGTACCGAATATCTTAGTAATTACGTTCCACATACCATCGATTTTATACAGATTAAGCTGGTCTGAGGATACAAAAACAGGCGCGGGATTGCAACTACAGGATGAAAGCAGAAACGGGCGGCTTGTTACCGTTGGCTGGACAACTCACCGGTAACCTGCACCTGGATGAGAATATGCGGTTTGCAGCATGTCCGTGGGGAGCGGCTCAGATACAGGAAACGAGCTTGACCAGCCCCCCGATGATAGCGACCAGCAGGATGATCGGAAGGAGCAACACGCCGATTCCGATGACGATGCCTAACAGCCCGCCAATACTACCAATCGCAACGCCGATAATGGCTCCGACCACGCCGATGATGGCGCCGAACAGACCGACTACGATACCGATCAGGGCGCCGAGAAAATTGCCGCCGAACAAAACCGCCAGACCGAAGACGATTAGAATGAAACCGAGAAGCTTACCCATCACACACTCGCATACTTCATTCGGTGGTTCCGAACATGAAATGATTCCTGGTTGAGAGTACGGTTTTCGGGCTACAAGGTTTCGCCAATCGCCGAGAAGCCCAATTCCGCTTGCCGGAGGCGGTGAGTTGGCCTACCTTGATAGTTTGAAGAGTATTATGGCACACGAAGAACAGGGCATAGTGGTGGCCACGCGCGGTCGGTTGTTTGAGGTCCGCAGGTCGGAGAAGTCGCACATTCTCTGTGAGGTGCGCCAGAAAGTCAAGACCGAGACCGACAACCGCACGCCGGTGGCGGTTGGCGATGATGTTATCATTACAGTCGGCTCCGACAATCAGGGGGCTATCGAACGCGTTTTGCCAAGGCGAACCAGCTTTGTCCGGCCGTCGGTTCGCACCGAGGGTATGCAGCAGGTGATCGCGGCCAACTTGGATCGTCTGGCCGCGGTGGCCTCGATCGGTACCCCGCCGCTGAAGACGGGTTTGGTCGATCGCTTTCTGGTCGCGGCTGAGATTGGAGATTTGGAGCCGGTGATAATCATCAACAAGATTGAATTGGAGCCGCCGGCCGAGCTGGATGACGTGGTAACTGCCTATCGTCAGATAGGTTATCAGGTTTTCAAGGTGTCTGCAATGACCGGTGAGGGACTCGATGAGTTGCAGGCGGCATTCAAGGACCATCGCACCTTGCTTGTCGGTCACAGCGGTGTGGGGAAATCCAGCCTGCTGAACCGCCTGGATCCGGCACTGGACTTGAAGACGCGAGAGGTCTCTGCCTATTCCAATCGCGGCAAGCATACCACGACCGCCATTGAGATGTTTGAACTTCCGGGCGGCGGATTTGTTGTAGATTCCCCGGGTCTGAAGGTAATGGGATTGTGGGAAGTGACCGCCGAGGAGTTGCCGTATTACTATCCTGAATTCGAAGCGTTTGCCGGTGAGTGTCGGTTTCAGCCTTGCTCGCACAGCCATGAGCCGGGTTGTGCGGTTAAGAAGGCCGTTGAGGACGGCAGAATCTGGCGATTCCGGTGGGAAAACTATCTGTCGATATCCGATTCGCTCAAGGGGGACAAATTTGCGGAGTAAGGGATTTGCGCCGTCTGCCCGATAAAGGAACTATATGGCAGCCAAGAACATAGAATTCAAAGTCGGCCTGTTCATTCTTATCGGTGCCGCAATGGTGGTGGTTTCGCTGTACTGGCTTCAGGGTATGCGCCTGCAGCAGAATACACGCACACTTCAGGTGCGGTTCAATGATGTTGGGACGCTGTCAGTTGGTGACAAGGTCACTGTTTCGGGTGTCCACACGGGCAAGGTGGATGACTTGCAGCTCACTTCTGACGGCGTGATGGTAAAGCTGCGCCTTGAGCGTGGGGTTGTACTCAAGCAGGATGCAGAGATTGTAATCAAGAACCAGGGATTGATGGGGGAGCGGTTTGTCGCTATCGATCCGGGGACCGATAGTCTGCTTCTGGATACTTCCACTCCTATCGAAGGTGAATACGATGCCGGTCTGCCGGAAGTGATGGGGTTGCTGGGTGAGATGACCGTTGAACTTCGTGAGTTGGTGATTTCGCTTAAGAGCACTGTCGGTTCGGAGGGATCGCTCAACAGGGTGGGGACGATTCTGGAGAATCTGGAAAGCGTCTCGACCTCCATGGCTGACTATCTCACTCGGAACGAGGCGAAACTCGACAGCGCTGCCCAGAACTTCCTTGAGGCGTCCGGTACGCTCAGCGGCCTGGTGAAGCGTAGCAGTCCCCGGATTGACTCTTCGCTGGTTCGGATTGACAGGACGACCGAAATGGTTGAGGCACTGGCCTATCGGCTTGATACGGTGTCGATGACGGCTCGGGCTTTTGCCCAGGCGCTGGAGCAGAACGATGGCTCGTTGCAGCTTCTGGTGGAGGACCGCCGCCTGTACGATGATCTGCGTCGGGCCGCAGATAACATTGATGACCTGGTCAGCGATATCAGGGCCAACCCCCGCAAGTATATCAATCTCACTTTCGAGCTGTTCTAACCAATTCTGTTCACATCGGCATGTAGTCGGCATGGATTTTGGATTGTGTTGTCAGGCGACAGGGCCTATTATTCTCCCATGGAACATCAGGTAGCAGAATTACTACGTGGCTGTCAACGCTGTGCGGTGCTGACCGGAGCCGGCATTTCGGCTGAGTCCGGGGTGCCCACATTCCGTGGCAAGGAAGGATTGTGGGGCAAGTTCCGTCCCGAAGAACTGGCCACGATGGACGCTTTCATGTCCAATCCCAAGATAGTCTGGGAGTGGTACAACTGGCGGCGCGAATTGATGGGGGAGGTCAATCCCAACCCCGGCCATCATGCCCTGGTCGATCTTGAGGAGATTCTCCCGAGCTTGTGGGTCATTACGCAGAACGTCGACGGGCTGCACCGGATGGCCGGTTCGCGCCAGGTACTGGAACTGCACGGGAATATCCATCGCAACAAGTGCGTGAAGTGCAATGAGTTATGTGCCGATGAGGTTGTTATCGATCCGAATAATATCCCCACGTGTGCGCATTGCGGCGGGCAGCTTCGGCCCGATGTTGTCTGGTTTGGGGAGATGCTCGATCCAGCTGTCATCAATCAGGCATTCGCAGAATCTGAGCAGGCCGATGTATTCCTGAGTGTGGGGACCTCGGCTGTCGTTCATCCGGCGGCATCTTTGCCCGTTGCGGCCCGGAGTGAGGGAGCGAGGTTGATTGAGATCAACCCGGAGCCGACACCGCTGTCTGACCTTGCCGATATCAGTATCAGGGCCAGATCGGGCGAGTTCTTGCCGAAGGTGGTTGATATCCTGCGTGGATAGTACGGGTTGGGTTAGCCGAACCGACTGCAAGAAGCGTAGTATAAGAAATTGACGGCCAAAGAGCCGCTATCGGCCGATACCTGAAGTAGTTATGCGAATATATCAACGATACCTTGTTTTCATTCTCTTGACGTTCAGCCTGTTTGTGAGCGGGTGTGTGTACTACAACACATTCTACAATGCCCGCACGGCTTTTGATGAGGCTGAGCATCTTCGCAAGGATTCCCCGACCGACCGACCTCGTATTGACAAGAACAAATACCGACTGGCGATCGAGAAGTCGGAGAAGGTCGTCGAGAATCATCCCAATTCCAAGTGGTATGATGATGCCGTATGGGTGATGGGGGTATCGTACTTCTACCTTGAGGAGTACAGCCGGGCCGAGAGGCGTTTCCGTGAGATTCTGGCCAACTACCCCGAGTCCCAGTTCGCGACTGAGGCGGAGCTGTATCTGGCCAAGTCCAAGTTGTTGCAGAACGAAGTCGATGAGGCCATGGCACAGTTTCGCAGTATCTTCGATGGTGATTTCAAACGGGAACACAAGGCTGAGGCGGCGGTTGCGCTGGGGACATACTTGTTCGAGCGACACAACTACGAGGAGTCCCGGCGGTATTTCATGGCGGTTCGCGACTCGCTCGGCTCGGCCGAACAACGTGCCCGGGTGCAGCAGTATATCGCCGATGGTTATTTCGAGCGATTTCAGTTTTCCGATGCTCTCAGTGCGTATTTGCAGGTCCTGGGGATGAATCCCAACAATGATCAGTACTACCATGCTCTCTATTATGCTGCCCTGAGTTCATTGCGGCTACAACGTATCGATGACGGTTTGGATTACTTGAATACTCTTATTGAGGATGACCGCTATTTCGATTCCCTGGGCGTGCTTCGTCTGACGGTTGCCCAGGGGTATGAATATGATGAGGATCTCGACGCCGCTGTTGCCGTCTATGATAAGGTACATGCCGAGGAGACGAATCGACAGGTAAATGCTGAAGCGGCTTATCGACTGGGATTGATTTACCAGTTTGATTACGATGACCTTGAGCAGGCGAAGATCTACTACGACACGACTGTCAAGCTGGACCGTCGAAGCGATATTGGTCAGGAGGCACTGCAGCGATCCAGTGATATCGGCAAGCTATCCGCTTTCAACAAGAAACTGGATATCCAGGCTGATACCACCGCATCACAGGCAGCGATCGACGAGGCTGGCTATACGCAATACCAGCTTGCCGAGTTGTATTGGTTCAAGCTCAACAAGCCGGATACAGCCATATTGGAGATGCAGTTTCTGGCTGACAGCATGCAGACCGCCTATGATGCGCCAAAGGGGTTGATAGCTCTCAGCCAGATGGTGTTGGAGCACCGATCCGACACGGCTGCAGCAGACTCGATACTGCGCCTGGTATTGACACGGTTTCCGCACTCGGATTATGCCGAGGAGGCGATCAGGATTTTGGGTCTTGAAGGTACGGAGGCAGACACGGGGTACGCGGCCAAGTACTTTCGCACGGCGGAGTCATTTCTGGTAGATGAGGGGAATGTGGATTCGGCGATGTACTACTACCAGTACGTTGTGGACAACTTCCCCGACTCACGCTTTAATCTGCAGGCGCGGTTTGCCAGCATCTATGCGACAGAGCTCTACAATGCGCCGGGTGACTCAACGCTGATTTTCGCCTACAATGAGATTATTGACTCATTTCCCTCAAGCCCGTGGGCGACTCTGGCGCGAACCCAGATCTCAACAGCCGGTGGCGGCAGGCAGCAGAGACCTGAACAGGACGAATTGGCCGAGGATTCGCTGGCTGCAGAGGAGGGTGATTTCTATGCCGATACGATCGGAATGGGTGGAACCCAGCCGGGCGACGATGATTATGTTGACCCTCAGATGAATATCTATATCGGGCCGGAGGGGGAGGAACTATCCCTGTTGCCCGCTGCGATCACACCTGTAGAGGTTATCGAGAAATTTGAGTATCCGGAGGAAGCCTACGCAGAGATGTGGGAAGGCTATTTGTATTTCCAGATCAAGCTTGATTTTGCCGGTGAAGTTATCGACTTTGTGCAGAAGACTTTCGCTCCTCACCCGGAGATAAACCTTCGGGCGGAACGGGCGATGGGTTCATCGACGTTTAACATCACCGAGATCCGCGATGATCTTCAGGATCAGTGGCTGGTGTACAAGTTTGAGGTGAGATTGCCGGATCACATACGATGACGAGACCTACCACTGAAGTCACTTACTTAATCAACAAGCGTAATCTTAAGAACGATTACTTCACTATCACGCTCGGCCCGTACTCTCGGGTGTCGCAGTTGAAGCCGGGGCAGTTCGTGCACATCCTGATGCCGGGAACGGACATCATGTTCCGTCGCGCGTTTTCTATTGCCGCGGTGAATCCCTCCGAGGAGAGTTTTGAAATCCTGTTCAAAGTGTTTGGGCGCGGCACTGCCAAGTTGGGAGCATTGCACAAGGGCGACCAACTCGATGTGCTCGGGCCGTTGGGCAACACGTTCGCCATGCCAAAGAAGGGTACGACGGCCGTGATGGTGGCCGGGGGGATAGGTTTCCCGCCGCTTTTGTTCATGGCAACCGAAATGGTGGCGAAGGGGTATGATCCCAGGAGTATTCACTTCTTTTACGGCGGGCGTACCTCGGCAGACATTCTGCAGCGTTCTCGTCTGCGTAAGCTGGGAATCAGGTTTCATCCGGTGACCGAGGATGGTTCGTTCGGAACATGGGGCATGGTGACCGAACCGGTCGCCGAGTTCATCAACGAGCATGGCACCGCGGGGCTCCGCGTGTATGGCTGTGGCCCCGAGCCGATGCTCAAGGCAACCAATGAACTGGCCCTGCGCCTGGGTGCGAAGGGGCAGCTATCGTTGGAGGCACCCATGCCGTGTGGAATAGGCATCTGCCTCGGATGTGTGGTGCCGTTGACGGCGGGCGGGCATGCCCGGGTGTGTGTCGATGGTCCGGTGTTTGATATCGGGGAGGTAGCACTGTGAAGCCCGATATGAAAGTGACGATTGCCGGGGTAGAATTTGCCAATCCATTGATGACCGCCTCGGGGTGTTGCGGCTATGGCGAGGAGCTTGCGGGTTTGTTCCCGCTTGAGCGACTGGGAGCGCTGGTAACGAAGTCGATCACTGCCAATCCGCGCGATGGGCACCCACCGCCGCGCACGGCCGAGGTGCCCGGGGGTATGCTCAATGCTATAGGGCTGGCCAATGTCGGTATTGACCGTTTCATTTCCGAGAAGATACCGTTTCTGGAGAAGCAGAAGACGAGGATCATCGTCAATGTCGCCGGCTCCACTGTTCAGGAGTATATCGATATCTGTGCCCGACTGGAGGACCAGCCGCGAGTGGATATGATTGAGCTGAACATCTCCTGTCCCAATGTCAACGAGGGAGGGATGGAGATCGGCTCCAACGGGGCGATGACAGAGCGAACTATCAAGGCTGTCCGCAAGGTCTTCACGCGCGGGCTGATTGCCAAGCTTTCGCCCAATGTGACCAGCGTGGTGGAAATCGGCCGTGCCGCCGAACAGGGTGGAGCCGATTGCCTGTCGCTGATCAACTCGCTGGTGGGGACCTCGGTAGACATCCACACCTGGCGTCCGCGGTTGACCAACAACCGTGGCGGGCTTACCGGTCCGGGGATCAAGCCGGTTGCATTGGCGATGGTGGACGCTGTTTACAACGCGACCAGCTTGCCGATTATCGGTATCGGCGGTATCTCCAATGTTGTCGATGCTATCGAGTTCTTCTTGTGTGGCGCGACCGCCCTGCAGGTGGGGACGGCCCTGTTTGTCCATCCCGATACACCGGTGCGCATCGTGAACGATTTGCAGGAATATCTCAAACAGAAGAAGCTCTCTTCGATTTCAGAACTCGTGGGAAAGGTGAGGAAGTACTGATGGGTGTCATTCGGCAATTGCGCCAGATACAGGCTAAAAACAAGTCAATGATTTGTGTCGGGCTCGATTTGGATCCCAAGCGGATGCCTTCAGGGGTGTCCAGCGATATCAAATCGATGTTTTCGTTTGCCAACAAGATCATCCAATCCACCTCCGATATCGTCTGTGCCTACAAGCCAAACCTGGCGTTCTTCGAGAGTCTCGGTGCCGATGGTTTCTCGCTGCTCAAGGTTATCGTGGAGCGTATTCCCGAGGACATCCCGGTCATTCTGGATGCCAAGCGTGGAGATATCGGTAATACGGCCGGGCACTACGCCCAGGCGCTGTATGATCGGCTGGGGGCGAGCTGGGTGACGCTCAATCCGTACATGGGGTATGACACGCTACGTCCGTTTCTGGAATACAAGGACAAGGGGGTATTCGTGTTGTGCCTGACTTCGAATCCAGGTTCGCGTGATTTCCAGATGCTGCAATGCGAGGGTAAGCCGCTGTATCGTCACGTGGCCGAGAAGGTCGCTTACTGGAACAAGGATCAGACCTGCGGGCTGGTGGTTGGTGCGACGCAACCGGAGCAGCTGCAGGAGATTCGCTCAGTGGCGGGCGAGATGCCTCTTCTGATTCCGGGCGTCGGTGCCCAGGGCGGGTCATTGGAACAAGCCGCGCGGTTCGGCACTGACAACTTCCGTAGGCTGGCGGTGATCAATGTGTCGCGGTCGGTGCTGTATGCCTCATCGGGAGAGGTCTTCGCCGAGAAGGCGCGCGAGGAGGTCCTGAAATTGAACCGTCAGATCAACGACCTACGATCGGTTAAAGAAAATCCTTCCGATGGCCCTGCAGAAGACATAGAGCAGGTAACCGATTCCGCGGACCGCAACGATGAGCCGGCCCACGGCGCCAACCGTGAGAATGCTCAGAACGATCATCGCGGGAATGGTCAGGACCAGGATCAGGATCGATCCCACAACGCCCCAGGTAATGCTGATAATTGAATTATTGCTCAAACTCATAGCGCAGTAATGAATATATCCTTCCGTCAATGAACTTGCCGTTCTGGTAGTATTGATCGCGAAGGGTACCATCTTGCTTGAAGCGAAGTTGTTCCGCGATCTTTATCATACCCTTATTTAGTGCAACAGTCTCGAAGACCACTTTGTTCAATCCCCTTTGCATGAACAGGTAGCGGCAAAGGGTCCAGATAGCATCGGTAGCGTGGCCCTTCCGACGCTCGTCGGGGTCGATGACAAGGCCGATTTCCGCTGAGAGATTGAGCGAGTTGTAGTTGAAGAAGTTGATTCTTCCGACCGGGGTATTGTCCTCCTGTCGAACAATCATGAATGTCTGCTTCTCAGCCGATGGTTGTTCGCTCTTGAAGCGTTCGGCTGCCTGCGCTGCACTCAGCAGGATGCGGGGGCGCGAGGTCAATGACTGCGGGTCACTGAGGATTGTCCAGTGGTAGGTGTTCTGGATGTCCTCGGCCGTAGCGGGGCGAAGGTAGATCTTGTCGCCGACCAGCGAGTTCGGCGCCGGCAGGTCTTTCTTGCGCACGATTGTTATATGCTTCATTACTGGAGACTCCCGACAGACAGTTCGACGATTCAGTCAGTGTACCACCAATGTTATGGCTTGTCGCATCAACAGCAAGCAAAAAGCCGTGACCACGTCTTGGGTCACGGCTTTGCTGATCAATCGCAGCTGATCTTATTCGCCGGCGGCCTTCCTGAGTGCCTCCATGGCGGACATGTAGTCCGGTTCCTGGGTGACCTCGGGGACGATTTGCATATGAGTAATGGTATCGTTCTTGTCGACCACGAGTACCGCGCGAGCCAGCAGGCGAAGCTCCTTGATCTTCAGGCCGTACTTCTCGCCGAAGTCCATATCGCGATGGTCGGAGATGACTTTCATGTTGTCGATACTCTCGGATGAGCAGAAGCGACCCTGCGCAAACGGCAGGTCGGCTGATACGGTGTAGGCGGCAACCTTGTCACCGAGTTGGCCGAGCTCATCGTTGAATTTTTTCGTCTGGCTGCTGCAGACCGGTGTGTCCAGCGAGGGCACCACCGAGATCAGGCGGGCCTTGCCCTTTGAATCAGTGAGCTTCACTTCGCCCAGACCGTTGTCCAGGGCGCTGAAGTCAGGGGCCTTATCGCCCTCTTTGAGTTCCGGACCCACCAGGGTCATCGGGTTACCCTTCATCGTCACCGCGCTTGCACGCTCCATCTTGCAGACCTCCTTTGTGGCAGAATTGTGGTTTGATTTCGTTGAATGCACAACAGCGCAACATGGCGGACAGTTCACGCCAAATGACGTGCAAATACACATGAGAGGGTGAGCGGAAACCAGCGCTATTTGACGTAGCCGGAGGGTTCGGTAATGGCGGCATTGATGGCCGAGGCGGCGGCGGTGGCCGGTGAGCAATAGTAGGTGGAGGTTGAGTCTGTTTGTCTTTCTCCGGGGACGGTCTGGCAGCCGGTGGAAAGGCGGTTCTCACCCTCGGCCAGAGTGGGAATAGGGCTGTTGATTCCGGGTTCTACTCCCGGTGGCAGGATTACCGCTCCGGCCTCGGCCAGGATGCGGATCAGGCCTTTCTTGAGTGCCTCGATGTAGACCGACCGTGAGGCGGGGCAGATAAACAGCTGACAGTTTTCACTGACCTGGCGCCCCTTGAGTACCTCGGAGGCGATGCGCAGGTCCTCGAACCGCCCGTTAGCGCTGGTGCCAATGATAATCTGGGAGACCGTCAGATTCTCGAGTTCGGCAACCGGCTTGACCTCGCCCGGGTCTCCCGGACACATAATCTGCGGTACCAGCTGCTCGATATTGATCTGGAAAATCTCCTGATACTCAGCATCCTTATCGGCTACGACCGGATGATACTGGGTGCCGGTACGACCATTCAGGTAGCGTCGCACCGAGGAATCGAACGGGCATAAGGCAGCCATGGCTCCCATTGAGGTCGACAGCAGTGACAGTGTCTGACGTTCGTTGATCGACATCTGGGTAACAGCGGAGCCATAGTACTCGATAGCCTTGTACTCGGCTCCCTCGGATTGAAGGCGACCTGCGATGGACATGGCTATATCACGGCCGAATACACCCCGGGACCGTCGGCCGGAGATATCGATTCGAATGGTAGCGGGCGCCTTCAGCCAGATCTTGCCGGTAGCCCAGGTGGTGGCCATCTCAGACGCGGTGACGGTGGTGGCAAAGGTGCCGAGGGCGCCAAACACGGTGGTCCGGTGATCCAGCCCGAGGGCCAATTGACCGGGCAGGGCAAGGCCTCGTTCGATAGCCAGTTGATGGGGAATCCCCTCGAAAGACTCGACCGCGTTGCGGACAGATTGTCGGCGAGCGAACTCCCGCACCAGCTTCTGATCCCGGGGAGCAGGGTTGCGTTCGCTGTTGTCGTGGCCCAAAGACAGGAACACCTTGTTGGGATTGAAGACGAACTCCGGCCCAATATCCCTGAACTGCCGGAGTACCTCGGCCACCGAGTGGCAAGACACCAGCAGGTCCGGCTCAACGACGGCGGTTTCGCCCACCTCGATGTTCTCCTTGCCGGATGCATTGGCGAGAATCTTCTGGGCCACGGCCCGCTTGCCATACAATGATGCGGCGTGTGACCCTGTCTTCACACCAGGGAAGGGGAACTCAAGTTGCTCCAGTTTGAGAAAGGCGGGTTTCTCCTTGATGCCATAGCGGCGTCGCCAGTTATAGAAGGCGGCCTTCGAGATGCCCAGCTCAAGCCCGCACTTGTCGTCGTCGCCGTAGCGTTCCCACAGGTTCCGGATCTCGGCCTCTGAGAATTTTGGTTGGGAATGGCGTGGGACGTTTTTCTTGCGGCGCCAGTACGCGACCAGATAAGCCGGAACTCCCCCTAACCGTTCTCCGATTTTCTCATCGGTCCGGTACAGTTTCTGAAGCTGGACCAGCTCGGATTTGGTCGGTATTTTCTTGCGGGCGCTCATTCGGTTTCGAAACCCTTCCGAATCACGCCATAGACGTAATCCAACGGCACCGATACCACTTTCGTCTTGCCAATCACGGGCATGAAGTTGGTATCGCCGTTCCAACGGGGGACGACATGCATGTGCAGGTGTTCAGGGATTCCAGCGCCGGAGCTTTCGCCCAGATTCATGCCGATATTCAATGAATGCGGCCTGATGCAGTTTTTGATCACCGCGATCGTCCGGCGCGTCAGGCTGAAGAACTCATTTGATTCCTGGTCAGTCAGCTCCTCGAGATGTGCAATATGGCGCTTGGGGATTATCATTGAGTGCCCCGAATTGTACGGGAACTTGTTCAAAATGACGGCACACAAATTCCCCCGGTAGACAATGAGGTTCTCGGGGGAGTCCTCCATTTTCAACCGGTTGCAGAAAATGCAGCCTTTTTCTTTCTCACTGAGCACGAAGCCGGCTCGCCATGGCGCCCAGAGGATATCATCACTCATAGCACAGAATGATAAGCAATAATTCCCTCGCTGTAAACTGTCATAACAAGACTTTACGCTCGCCTTTCTAAGAACTCGCTGAGCGAGAATGAGTTATGGCGCTATTGCAGGCATCAGTCGGGTGCGGTCGACAAGCTGTTGATTTGCAATCGGTTGCGCTTGGTTATCTTTTTGTTGAAGGGGGCGGAGGTGATTCCGTACTGTGACACTCATGTCAGAGTACAATTCGGCCGGGAGCCAGACAGAGCAGACGGGTGGCGTTATCAACTGCCGGCTGAAGCCGGGGCAGGTGTGGCAGGACCCGCAGGGAGGACATCGGGTGGGGCTGGGAGATGCTGCCGACAGCGAATTTGTCGCCCGTTTGGTTGACAACACGGCCATAGAGTTGGCGATCCAGGACCCGCCCTACAATGTCGCCATGTTCGGGCGGCGCTCGGTGGCTTCTTACATCGCATGGTGTCGCCGTTGGGTTGAGATTACGATGGCGCAACTGGCCGATGATGCCTCACTGTATGTCTGGATGGGTGCCGACCAGAAGCGCCATTTTCAACCGTTGCCGCAGTTTATGATCATGATGGCCGAGTTTGACCTGGATTCGCGTTCGCTCATCACCATGAGAAATCAGCGTGGTTACGGCACGGCGAAGAACTGGATGGCGGTGAGGCAGGAGTTGCTATACTACACGACAGGCAATCCGCCGTTCGCTGTTCAGTACACTGACATCCCGAAGATTCTCCGCGGTTACTACAAGACTGTCGGGGGACGTCGAACGGAGAATTTGGAGCGCAGCCGTTCTGACTGTATTCGTCCGGGGAATGTCTGGGTTGACATTCAGCAGGTCTTCTACCGCATGCAGGAGAATGTACCGACCCTGCGAGCACAGAAACCACTGAAGGCAATTGAGCGAATCATCCGGGCATCATCGCAGCCGGGCGAGGCGGTGCTCGATTCGTTTGCTCATGCCGGCACGACACTGCTGGCCTGTGAACGACTCGGGCGGCGTTGTTTCACCGCTGATATTGACCCGATGTGTGTTGAGCTGACAATCCGACGGCTCGAGCATTTCCGTCATACCGGGTTCACCGGCTGGCAGAACAGCGATCCCGGCGATGGGGAACTGGACGATGTGATGTCACCCACTGACCATCCCGCATGAGTTCACATTAGAAAACATCAGGCATTGACAGAATGAAGATCAAAGGTAAAGTGAGGCGTTTGAGCCAACCGACATCGCTGGAATCACTCATGCAGTCCGTGCAGCGTATGGATACCGGCCGGCGTGAGATCGTCTTGATCGATGGAAGACTGGCCGCCGGGAATGTCGATTGCAACGAGGCCTGGCGTACAATCAAAGAGCGGGGAGTGCAGTGTATCGCAGTTGACGGACTGTCCCGTCGTGTGTACCGTGATGGTATCAATAACGGCATAGCGGTCATAGAGTTACCAACCGTGCCACCGGTAGCGTCCGGCACCGAGATCGAGGTTGACTTGCTGCAAGGGCGGGTCAACTGGAGCGAGGATGGGAGCGGAAAAACGGTGGCGTTTGCGGCGTACAACGATCATTTGATAGGTATCATCAATGCGGGTGGGTTGGTGGAATTTACCAAACTGAGCTTCCGCTGACTGCCGGCCATGCAGAAATGAAACTTTGACAACTGCGGCTCGTCTGGTATATTCAGAGAGGTAACGGCCGGCCTGCGGCCATATGAGTCAACCGACGTCCGAAAGGAGGCGCCAACCGATGACAGTAGCTATTGTGACATATGATCGGGGTATAGTGCGTCCGATCTCGGACGAGGGTGTGGTGTAATCAGCCCACTGACCGGAGAGTGACGGGATCAATTGATCATCGTCTTTCCGGCCGAAACTCAATATCCTCTTTTCTTGAAAGAGATACAGGCGCACATCCCCACTTAGTGCATCAGTAATCCGACACATTTTCCAATCCGGCACCAGTGGTGTATTGGCAGACTTGCCCGGGTGCAAGCTCGGTCTGTAGCCGGCTGGTTCCGACAGAACAGGAATTATCTGCGATGGACTTGTATACATTGGGATGGAACGGTTTCTTTGAGGCTCACGCCAACGAAAACGACAATGGTGATCTGATTCCGGCGCGAGTAATACAGCAGCATCGTGAACGTTGGGTGGTGCAGACGACCGAGAGCGTTTCTTCGGCTCGCATCAGCGGACGTTTCCGGCATCAGGCGGGCTACGGCGAGGCGTTTCCGGCTGTGGGCGATTGGGTTTTGGTTCATGGTGAACAGGGTGCTGACTGGGTGATGATAGACCACGTGTTGCCACGACGATCCTCGTTCTCCCGTCAGGCGGCAGGCCCGAGCAACCAGGCAATCGAACAGGTGGTGGCGGCCAATATCGATATCGTGTTTCTCGTGATGGGTCTCGATGGCAACTACAATCTCAGGCGGCTGGAACGTTATCTGACCGTAGCCTGGGATTCCGGCGCGACGCCTGAGGTGGTGCTCAACAAGACAGACCTGTGCAATGATCTTGCGGACAGACTCGACCAGGTGGAGCAGGTAGCTCCGGCGGTAACGATCCACGCGGTCAGTGCCGCGACCGGGGAGAATATCGACAGTATTCGGGCCACGATCCGCCCCGGGAAGACGGCCGCGTTTCTGGGATCGTCGGGAGTGGGCAAGTCATCGATTATCAATGCACTTTTGGGCGAAGAACGTCAACGTGTCATGGAAGTGAGTTCGGAAGAGAACCAGGGTCGTCACACGACGACGACGCGCGAGCTGATTCTGCTTTCCGATGGAGGGATTGTCATCGACACTCCCGGGATGCGGGAGTTGCAGCTCTGGGCCGATGAGTCCAGCCTGGGACGAACGTTTGAGGATATCGAGCAACTGGCGCAGAATTGTCGATTCGGTGACTGCACGCATTTGCATGAGCCGGGCTGTGCGGTCAGAGAGGCGATTGAATCGGGCGAGCTCGATGAGAGCCGGTTCGCCAGCTACCAGAAGCAGTTGCGGGAGATCCGGTTCCAGCACCGTCGCCAAAATACAACGGCGGCTCGGGAAGAGCAGGAGAAATGGAAGAAGATCACCAAGCGCTGGCGAGGCCGCCACAAGGAGCAGTATTAGGCTGCGGTCGGTTCGTTTGGTGGTGTCAGGACTTGGCTCGCATTGGTTGTCGCGATCTGTAGGTCAGGCTGCGCCAGAGCCACTCGGCGGGTCCGAAACGGTATCTGGCGAGCCACCACGGGCTCAAGAGCAGTTGCAGAATTATGATCGCGGCTGCTATGCCCAGCAGGGCTAGACGGTCCAGTTGTGCGAACAGGCCAAAACCGTATCCGTAGAAGATGATCACTCCGATGACGGAGTGCATGAGGTAGTTCGTGAGCGCCATGCGGCCGAGGGCCGCGAGGCGCCGCATAAGGTCCTGCCATATACGGGATTTGCAGATCAGAATCACAACTGAGACATGACCGAGCGCGATAGCAACCGACCCGATGGCGTCCCACGAAGCTTCGACCGAAAACATGCTGATCAGCCCGAATCCCTGCTCCACGAGTGCCGTGCCGCTGTATATGCTCAGCGGCATGCCGATCGCGTAGCCGATTAGTGCCGTGATACTATAGAATCGGCGCGATCTCTCGCCTGAGAGAAAGCCCCACTTAATCAGGGCCATACCAAGGAACATCAGCCCGGAGATGCGCCAGAACAGCATCAGCGGCATCATGCCAAGGTGTATGCCCAGCACGTTGGGTGCGCGATGCAGAGCAATTTCCAGCCAACTGCCGTGGGCCATGACTTCGACTTCGCGTTCCACCATACTGGCGCCGATTTCCTGCTCAATCCCCTCCCAGAAAGTCATAATCTGTCG
>CAZXRO010000007.1:0-9762 GCA_964642435.1 uncultured Ignavibacteriales bacterium | reverse complement strand
ACATGACCTCCACTCCCCTCCCCCGCGACGAGCGCGCCGTCACCGACGAGGACTTCCTCGCCGGCCTCGATTGCCGCTCGAGTGCTATCGGCTCGGTTTTCGATGTACTCCAGTGCCGCACCGACACCGATCATCGGCACTTGGGCCAGCACCACCAGGGCAAGACCCAATGCAATCAGCCGGCTTGGTCGCACCTTTCGAAACGGATACAGCACCAGGCCGCAAATGGCGTATGGGACGAGGATATCTCCATCCCAGATGAGGTAGGCGTGGATCAGTCCAATGCCCAGCAGGACGAGCAAGCGGCGGTAGTACCATCGCTTCATCGACTGGCCACGTGATTCGAACCGTCGCCACATAAGCACAACGCCGGCGCCGAAGAGCATGGCGAACTGGGGGAAGAATTTCTGATTGACGAAGGTGTATTTGAAGACCCATATCCAGTAGTTGATGTCCTCGAAGCCACCTGCCGAACCGGGATTCATGTAGACGGTGCTGGGCAGCCCGAAAAGATCGATATTGAAAGCGAGTATGCCAACGAGCGCGAATCCGCGCAGGATATCGACCACGCCCAGCCGTTCACCGGGGTTGGTGGGTGCGGCAAGCTGTCTTGATGGCAATTGGGTCCCCTCCCTGCCTACAGGTTCAGAAGCTCTGCCTTGTCCTCATCGATACGCACATAGCTGAAATGGTGAATGAAATCGCCGGTGTTGATATACAGGCCATTGTCATATTTCTCGTACTGCGGAATGTGCAAGTGTCCGATCAGTACTACGTCATACCCCTCGCTGAGTTTCGCCTGCGCGAATTTCTCGTAGTCCTCCTTGAACGAGTGGTCGCGTCGGGCGGTGTACTCGCGCGAAGAGCCGCTGACCTTCTTGGCCAGGGGGATGGCCCAATCGGGTGGTAGCTTGCGATACAGCCAGATGTTGAGCCGGTTGCGGAGGATCTTCTTGAGCACTCGATAGCCCCTGTCTGCAGGCGAAAGGCCGTCACCGTGGCACAAATAGAGCCGACGGCTGCGGTACTCCAGATCCATGTGATCCCGGTGCACCTGGATACCCATGTGTTTGCGAAAGAAGTCATCCATCCAGAAATCGTGATTACCGGCCACATATTCAATCACGACCCCGCTCTTCTGGAGGTCTGCCAGCAGCATCAGGGTATCGTGGGCATCCTTGGGAATGGCATGCTTGTACTCGAACCAGAAATCAAAGAGGTCGCCCAGGATGATCAGCCGCTCGCCATCGGCCTTGATTCTGGCAAACAGGTCGCCGATGCGGGCCAGCTTCATCTTCTCGCTCTGTGCTGATCCACTCCCGAGGTGGGCATCGGAAAACACATACAGGGCCATGACGGTCCCCTCTCAGTCAGCGCGCATTACGGGTTTGCGCTACGATGGTACCGCCTGTTCGGAGCGCTCCATGATGTTGCGGAGGGCACCATACCACGACTTCGCCATCTGTTCAACCGGGACATCAACCAGGTCGTTTATCTTGAGTCTGTCCTTGCCGACAATACCGATTCGCTGGCAGGGCAGGTACATGTGTCTGAACAGCGATTCCAGTTCGCTGGCATGGTCGGGGTGGCAACTGATGACGACACGCGACTGTGCCTCGCCGAACAGCAGGCTGTCGGCGCGCAGCGGATCGGCCAGGAATATGGACGCTCCCGTCTGGCGATCGGGATTTGAGATACAACACTCGGCGAGGGCGACGGCCAGGCCACCGTCGGAGCAGTCATGGGCGGACTTCACCTTTCCGGAGCGGATGGCGACCAGGAGTGTTTCCTGCAGTTTCTTCTCGATTGTCAGGTCCAGGGGAGGGACCTCACCGCGGTTTTCTCCGAAGATCGTATGGAGGTATTCGCAGGCGCCGATGTGCTCCGTATTCTCGCCGATCAGCAGGATGATATCCTCGGGATCTTTGAACCACTGAGTGGTAATGTGATCAATATCCTCCACCAGTCCGATCATGCCTATGGTCGGCGTGGGGAAGACGGCGCGTTCCGGATCTTCGTTGTAGAACGATACATTACCACCGGTGACCGGGGTATTGAATACTCGACAAGCCTCGCCCATACCAGCCACGGCCTCGGCAAACCCATAGTAGATTTCGGGCTTGTACGGGTTGCCGAAATTCAGGCAATTGGTCACGGCCAGGGGTTTTCCACCGGAGCAGACGATATTGCGGGCTGCCTCTGCGACAGCGCTCTGTGCGCCCAGTCGCGGATTGATGTAGCAGTAGCGGCCGTTGCAGTCGGTGGCCATAGCCAGTGCCTTGCGCGTCTTGCGAATGCGAAGCACCGCTGCATCGGAGCCGGGACCGACCGCTGTATTGGTTCGCACCATCGAATCGTACTGGTCAAACACCCAGCCCTTATGACAGATATTGGGCGCGGCGAGCATCGTGAGAAGAGTTTTGTTCCAGTCACGGTCGAGCGGGTAGTTGTCCAGGTCCAGTTTGACGATCTCGTCCATGTACACCGGGCGCCGAGTATCGCGTTGGTATACCGGTGCGCCGCCACCGAGCACGAGTACATCGGAGGGAATCTGCGAGACTATATCACCGTTCAGACGAACGGTCATCAGGCCGTCATCGGTGACCTCGCCGATAATCGTGGAATCCAGTCCCCACTTATCGAAGACCTCGGTGACGGCGGCCTCATTGCCCTTCTTGACACATACCAGCATTCGTTCCTGCGATTCTGAGAGCAGGATTTCATAGGGAATCATACCGGATTCACGCACCGGTACTTTGTCGATGTCAATCACTGCACCGGATTCGCCCTTGGCCGTCATTTCGGAGGTGGAGCAGGTGATACCGGCGGCGCCCATATCCTGAATGCCCACGGCGAGGTCTTTCTCGATGATCTCCAGTGTCGCCTCCAGCAGCAGCTTTTCCGTGAAGGGGTCGCCGATCTGGACCGAGGGCCGCTTCTCCTGAGACTTGGCGGTCAACTCCTCGCTTGCAAAGGTGGCGCCGTGGATACCATCGCGCCCTGTCTTACTGCCCACAATCATCAGGGGATTGCCCTTGCCTTTGGCTACGGCACTGATGATACCATCGGATTTCACGAGCCCGACCGCCATAGCGTTGATCAGGGGATTGCCGGTATAGGCGGTGTCGAAGTACACCTCGCCTGCCACAGTGGGGACGCCGAAGGAATTGCCATAGTCACCGATACCGCGCACGACACCATCGACCAGGTACTGAACGCGCGGAGTCTCAGGATCGCCAAACCTGAGCGAGTTCAGCGCCGCGATCGGCCGGGCACCCATCGTAAAAATATCGCGAAGGATCCCGCCGACTCCGGTTGCCGCGCCCTGGTAGGGTTCGACAGCCGACGGGTGATTGTGCGATTCAATCTTGAAGACAACCGCCAGACCATCGCCAATGTCCACAGCGCCGGCATTTTCCTCACCGGCTTTGGCCAGGAGCTGCTCGCCCTCGCGGGGGAGTGTCTTGAGCAGCGCGATAGAGTTCTTGTATGAGCAGTGCTCGGACCACATCACGGAGAACACGCCCAGCTCGGTGTAGTTTGGCTCGCGTCCGAGGATTTCTTTGATACGCGCGTATTCTTCATCATTGAGGCCGTGGGCCTTGATCATTTCCGGGGTAACTTCGGGCTGTTGGTATTTGGCGGCCATGAACTCTCCTTGTATTAAAGCCGGAATATAGGGGCAAAGCGATTGGGGGTCAAATGGAAGGTGAGGGGAGATTGCCGAGGGAAGGGGAAACTACACCTTCGCCGAGGGGCAGTGTTTCTCCAGAAAACACTCACCGCACCTGGGCTTGCGGGCGTTGCAGATCGCGCGGCCATGATCGATCAGCATGTGCGAGAGGACGATCCAGTCTCTTTTGGGGATCAGTTCCATCAGATCACGCTCGACCTTCACCGGATCCTTGTGCTCGGTCAGGCCCAGGCGGCGGCTCAGGCGGCCAACATGGGTGTCTACCACGACACCTTCGGCCAGTTGGAACGCGTTGCCCAGGATCACCGAGGCCGTCTTGCGTCCCACCCCCGAGAGCTTGACTAACTCGTCGAGGCTACGCGGTACCTCGCCGCCGTGACGCTCGATCAGCTCTGTCGCAGAGTTTTTGATCGCCCTGGCCTTGTTGCGAAAGAAGCCGGTGCTGCGGACATCCTCGGCCAGCTCGTCGAGGTCAGCCTCGGCGAACGCCCTGACATCCGGGTACTTCTCAAACAGCCCGGGGGTGACCATATTGACGCGCTCATCAGTGCATTGCGCGGAGAGGATGGTCGATACCAGCAATTGATGCGGGGTGCGGTATGTCAGCGCAGTATAGGAGTTCGGGTAGTGTTTCTTGAGCAGCCGTACGATCGCCGAGGCGCGTTTCCTGGTCTGGTCGGCTGATTCGCTCATGCTGTCCTCTTGTCACATCCCAGGATGACGATCCGGTCGATGTCGTTGAGATCTTTCATGATAGTTAGCGATTCATAGGCCGGATTGGCGGCTACCAGTTGAGGGATGCGCTCTGACTGGTCATAGCCGATCTCGAACATGATCCGGCCGGTGGGCGCGAGGTATTTCGGGGCCTCGGCGATGATTCGTCTGATGGCGGCCAGCCCGTCCTCGCCACCCACCAGCGAGATTTTGGGATCGGCCAATACCTCGGGTGGGAGGGTAGCATAGTCGGCCTCAGAGATGTACGGCGGATTCGAGAGAATGAGGTCAAAGCGTTCGGATGTGTCCAGAGCGTTGAAGAAATCTGATTGTCGCAATGCGACGCGATTGGCGAGATCGAACTGCCTGACATTCGACTGAGCGATCGCCAGCGCATCCTCGGAAACATCCAGACCCAGGACCTCGCTGTCCTCAAGTTCCGCGGCTATCGTCAGGCCGATCACGCCGGAGCCAATGCCGACATCGAGCACGCGCGGCTTGTCGACCTCATACGATTTCACAAATCCAAGCGCCGTTTCTACCAGTAGCTCGGTTTCCGGTGTCGGGGCCATCACGGCCGGTGAGACGACGAATCGGCGACCGTAGAACCAGGCCTCGCCGAGGATGAACTGTAGCGGGTAGCGCGTCAGTCGGCGCTGTATGATGGTTTCAGCCTGCTCGAGATGCCGGTCTGTGAGCAACTTTTCGCCGTCGAGGTAGAGGGTCAGGCGGTCGCAGTTCAGCAGGTGGCAGAGAATGAGTTCCACCTCGGACAGGGCGTCATCGATCCCTCCCTGTTCCAGGCGTTGAACTCTCTCGGCGATAAGCAAGGCAAGTGATTTCATTGGTAATCGCTGGGATGCAACCCCTATGGCCTTCGAACGCGTTTTGCTTTGCGTGATACCCACGGTATCAGCAGCATCAGACCCACCACACCGATGAAGGTGTAGCAGACGGTTCGTGTCAGTTCGGGGCTGAACTGGATTGAGTGTGGGATCAGGTAGATCGCCAACATCAGCCCAAGTGTGACCAGTCCCAAAAGCCCAAGTACCCGCGGGGAGTAGAGGTTCTCCGTCGTCAGGCCGTGCTTGAGTGATCCCCGGGAGGCCAGTACCATGAATATGAGGTAGACGAACAGCAATTGGGTCTTGTTGTCGGTGGCATCGGTGCCAAACGGCACCCCCTCCCAGATTGTCCCGAAAGCGTAGTGGTTCATGCCCCAGCCAAAGGGATATCCGCCAAGAAAGACGAACACGAGCGACCACATAATCAATCGGGCCATCGGCCTGACTTCCTGACTGCCGAATACAAGGCGCACGGCAAAGACAGTGGCCAGCATGATGCAGAAGACCGTGGCAAACATGAATACGACATGCGGCACCAGCACCCAGTTGGGGACATGGCCGATGTGCTTGAGCACAAACGGTTGGTCGCCATCGTCGGCAAACCTGGCGCGCAGGCCGCCGGTGTGATCGCGGATCTCAAACCAGTAGTAATGGCGGTACCCTCGTGATGCCGTCCGAAGTTGTGTCTGGTAGAGGTTCTCAATAGAATCGATCAGTGTCAATGGGCGGGTGTCGTAGCGATTGGATTCTTCCGGAGCCGGCTCTCCGTACTCGGCCCGGTAGTACCGGAGTACCGGCACGACGCTGTCGCTGAGCGGGCCGGTGATGTTCAGCGGGATAGTAGCGAGTGAGTCAGCAGGCCCTTTCGGAACAGTGGTCTTTTCGAAGTGGAAACCGTTCTCGGTGTGTTCGCGATACTCCGATCTGCCTTCGGAAGTGATGCGGGCTACATAGAGCAACCCCAGGGTAAGGACTATTGCCACGATGACGCGAATGACTTTCAACGTTGTACCTCCTGGGCATCCTGCTGGGCGCGGAGCCGCTTTTCCTGGTCATGCTGGCGGAGCTCATCGATCAGGAGATCGACGTTGCCGGCCAGGACATCGTCGAGTTTGTACAGGGTCAGGCCGATGCGATGATCGGTTACTCTCGACTGTGGGAAATTGTACGTTCTGATTTTGGCCGAACGGTCGCCGGTCGATACCATCGAACGACGTTCCGCTGTGATCTTGGCCTGTTGCTCCGCCATCTTGGCGTCAAACAACCGGGCACGTAGCACTTTCATGGCCTTCTGGCGGTTCTTGTGTTGCGACTTCTCATCCTGGCATGTGACAACCAGGCCGGTCGGGATGTGTGTGATTCTGACCGCTGAATCGGTGGTGTTCACGCTTTGGCCGCCCGGACCGGAGGAACGGTAGACATCGACCTTGATCTCGTTTTCCTTGATTTCGATATCCACTTCTTCTGCCTCGGGGAAGACCGCGACAGAGCAGGCTGAGGTGTGGATTCGTCCCTGGGTCTCGGTGGCCGGTACGCGCTGTACCCGGTGAACGCCGGATTCGTACTTCATGCGACCGAATGCTTGTTCGCCGGACAGCGAGAATATGATCTCCTTGAAACCGCCAACCTCAGATGGGCTGGTGGCCAGAACCTCCAGCGTCCAGTGGCGGAGTTCGGCATAGCGTTGGTACATCCGGAAGATATCGCCGGTAAACAGCGCGGCCTCATCGCCACCTGTCCCGGCCCGCACCTCGACCACGGCGTCCTTGTCATCGTTAGGGTCACGCGGAAGCAACTTGAGGCGGAAGCGACGCTCAAGTTCGGGCAGGGTCTGCTCATAGCGCTCGAGTTCTTCTCTGGCCATGTCGACCAGTTCCCTGTCGTCATCGGCGTTGACAATTTCTCGTGCTTCATTGACTGCCTGCTGTACCTGGCGATACTCGCGACCGATTGTCAGGATATTCTCCAGCCGTTGCCGTTCCCGACTCAGCTCAATCATTTTCTGCTGGTCAGAAAGGACTTCGGGACTGGTCATTTGCTGATCGATGTCAGCAAGTCGCTTTTCGAGGTCATCTACTAAGGATATCATAGCTTCTCATCGGTTCACAGTTGGCCAAACCTATGTGAAAGTGGGGGGGCAATCAAGTGAAGATTTACGGTAGCTAAGCGACGGACGATTTCTCTGTTGGCTCCGGTTGGGACATTCCCAGAGAGGCTTTCAGCGCAGCGATGGCCACCTCGAGTTGGTCGATCGATGGCTCCTTGGTGGTCAGGCGTTGCAGCCAGAGACCGGGAGCAATCAGGATCTGGGTGAGGACGTTATCGCGAGTTCTGCCGGACAGTTTGAGCAGTTCATAGGAGCCACCGGCAACTAAGGGCAACAGACTGAAGTGAAGCGCAAAGCGCTCGAGCAATCCGGGAGCGGCGCCGGTGTATATCGCATAGATGGTGTCAGACACGGCGTAGGTGATGATGGCGAACAGCGCCACGATGAGGATAAACGAGGTGCCACATCGCGGATGGAAGCGGCTGTGACAGGCGGCGCGTTCGGGGTCAAGGCTATCACCGACCTCGTAGGTGAAGATAGACTTGTGCTCGGCTCCGTGGTACTGGAAGATGCGGCGGAATTCCCCGAACAACGAAATGCCCCAGATATACAGGACGAACATCGACAGCCGAATGGCACCGGCCACCAGATTGAACGCGACCGCATCGCGGTTCACCCCGAAATAGTGCGATACTGCCAGGGGAATGAAAAAGAAGATGAAGATGCCCATGGCAACCGCAAAAAGAGCTGTCAGCGCCAGCATCAGGTTGTTTGACTTGGCCGGCTTATCCCCGGCGGACTCCCCTTTCTTGGCGGCTTCCTCTTTTTCCAGCTCCTTCATGGCTATATCGGCGGAGAAATTGAGCGTCCGAATACCGATGATGAGCATCTCAACAAAAGCCACGGCACCTCTGATAATGGGCAATTTGAGCAGCTTGTATCTTGATGCCAGCGAGCGGTAGTCTTCTGTCTTGACCAGAATCTCACCATTGGGCTTTCGCACCGCCGTGGAGATACGGTCCTTCGAGCGCATCATCACGCCCTCGATTACAGCCTGGCCACCGACATTCATATCCGGCATATCAATCTCTCGCTATTGCTGCCTACCACAGTAGGAAGTCAGTGATTGTCCTTCGGCACGGTCATTGTCCGAGCCCGCGGGGAGGCCGACTCGGCAGTGATGGCAAACAAAATCGCCAGCACCCAATGATAGTACGCGGCACTGGCGACAATTGATAAACAAATCGAGCTACTTGCCCAGATTCGCCTGGTAGTTCTTGTATTTGCGGCGGAAGCGGTCGACGCGGCCGGCCGTATCCAGTAGCTTCTGTTTACCGGTAAAGAACGGATGACAAGCAGAGCAGATCTCCACATTGATCGACTTCTTGGTCGACTTCGTGGGATACTGCGCCCCGCACGCGCAGGTGATTGTCACATCGTGCATTTCCGGATGTGTCTTTTCTTTCACAGCGTGGTTTCCCGGTTTATGTTCTCGTTTGCGTATCTAACCTATTATACAGCCACCGGTTCCATTTATCGGACACCGGAGCCCATTAATATAGCTTCGCAAGCCGATCTGACAAGCGGTTTTTTGGGTCGGGCGACTTGTCATCGGCGGGCGCTGTGCCAGAGGGCCTGTTACGGGTTTCGTCAATATCGCGTAACTTGCCATTGCAAAATGATTTAGGGGCAATGTGACACAGTCAGGGGGCGGGCACAAACAATCAATCGGCAGTTCACCGTTTATCTGGTGCCGGGTCGTTTGGGGCGTTATATTGTCGCAGTTTTGGTCAGGGAGGAGTAGATCGGTGCCGCAGGATGACGCCAGGCTGAAATTCCCTATCGGTTCGTATTGCAGCTCTCCATCGTGGGGCGGTCTTGAGATGAACGTCGTCCGTTTTCTCAGGTGGCTCGGCGAACGGGGTTGGCCCGTACACCTGTACGCGCATCCTGATCATGTGATGTTCCGGCGGGCGCAGGAGCACGGTATCGCAGTCCGACCGATCAGGGCGCGGTCTCGCCGGGGAGCGCTCAGGGCGATGTGGGTGCTGTCGCGTGCTGTGCGGGAGGATGGTCTGCGCGTCTTGACTGTCCACCAGAGCACCGACTTGCCGGTAGCGGTGGTCAGCCGGCGGCTGGCTGCCAGGTCTTTTGAGCTTGTCTTCTCACAGCACATGCATCTCGCTGATAAGCGAGACCTGTTGCACACGTGGCAGTTCAATCAGCTTGCCGCCTGGGCCACACCGGTGCGGTGGCTGGCCGACAGGGTTCTTAAGAAGACACGTATCGATCCGGCCAAGGTACATGTGGTTCCACGGGGAATTGAAATCAGTCGCTTCACGATCGGTCGACCCAGCCGACAGGCAGCGCGCCGCAAAATGCACCTGCCGGAGGATGCCTGGGTGGCCGGTGTGATTGGTCGCCTGGATCCCAAGAAGGGTCAGGATGTTGCCATCCGGGCC
>CAZXRO010000006.1:0-32181 GCA_964642435.1 uncultured Ignavibacteriales bacterium | reverse complement strand
ATCCTGTCAACCAGGCTCCTGAGAATGGATGCGTCTCGATATTCGTTAAGGTACTTCACTGTCGTTCTGACCTGACTCGCTCATCCACCTTACTGATAGCAACCCCGGCGTGTACCAGGACATAGTCGTCGATGTTCGCATCGGGCAGGCAACTCAGATTTACCTCGCGCACGATGCCCTCGAAATCGACTTGCCCACACCGGTTGACATCTCCCTCGATGTCAACGCTTAGGATTCTTCCCGGTACAGCCAGACACATGGTAACTACTGCCTCTCTTTCATGTTCCTGATGACCGCCAGTGCCTGCCCTACGGCCAGGCCACCATCGTTCAGCGGCACCGTTTCCGGCCAGTACACGGACAAGCCCTCCTGTCGCAGTCGCTTTGAGCACATTGCCAGCAGCAATCCGTTCTGGAAGCAGCCACCACTGAGTACGACTGTTGACAGGCCTGATCGCTTTGCTATCTGCAGAGCGATCTCGGCCAACGTGCTGTGGAATCTTCGCGCCAGATCAGCAGGATTGTCTCCTCTTGCCAGCGCTGCCAAGAGACTGTCGATCGTAGGAGCCCAATCTATGCGGGTCAACCCCTCCTTGGTCAATGCGAACGGCAGAGAATGAGAGTCGACCGATTGAACTGCTGCCGCTTCCAGCATCATTGCCGCCTGACCCTCGAAGGTGCTCTTGCGCACAAAGATGCCAAGCAACGCTGCTACGGCATCAAAGAGCCGCCCGATGCTGCTGGTCATGGGAGAATTGACCCCATGAGCGAGCATGCTGTCGAGCACGGTCAACTCCTGTCTGGAAAGAGCGGCAGACACGTGCCGGGGCAGGTGTTGTCCATAACAACCTCCAAAACAGGCGTGAAGCAAACCCACTGCCGCCCGTCTTGGATCATGAATTGCTTGTTCTGCTCCCGGCAGGGCGAATTGACGCATACTGGCAATTCTCTCATATGCTTCCGCATCCACGATGAATGCCTCCCCGCCCCAGAGGGTATTGTCTTCTCCCAGTCCGGTCCCATCCCAGGCCAAACCGAGCACCGGTTCCTTGAGCCGATGGTCGGCTATCGCTGTCAGGATATGCGCCAGGTGATGCTGCACGGTTACCGGCGTGCCCAGGGTCGCCGCGTATCGTGTCGAGAAGTAGTCAGGATGCATGTCACATGAGACATGTGCTGGTGTGATGTTGATAAGCTGGCCAAGGTCATCGATACTTGATCGATAGTTGCGACGTGATCGGGGAGTATCGAGTTCTCCGGTGTGCTGACTGAGTATCAGACGGCCCTTGTCTGCAAACGCAAAGGCGCTCTTCATATGTCCGCCAGCAGCGAGCACAGACGAACTGCCCGTCTCACTGTGGACTACGGCCGGTGCCAGGCCCCGCGCCAACCGCATAACCACGATACGATCCTCCACAACACGAATGACGGAATCATCGACCGGTCGGATGATTGGGCGATTATGCACGAGGAACAGATCTGCGATTCCGCCAAGGCAGTCGAGGGCCTCGTCATTGTCAATACAGATCGGGTCGCCACTGCGGTTGCCGCTGGTTGCCACGACTGGAAAACCTAAATCGTCCAGCAACAGAAGATGCAAAGGTGTATAGGGAACCATCACCCCGAGCGTCCCGAGGCCGCAACTCACTGAAGGTGCGGGGTAGTCCGGGTGGTCCATCTGTTCGCTTCTCAGTGGCAGGAGCACGATTGGCGCCACCGGAGACTTCAGCCATGTATCGGCCATAGTGGATACGCGGCAGTGCTCTCCTATCTGGTCAATCGACGGGTACATGACGGCCAGTGGCCTTTCCGGTCGTGCTTTACGCCTGCGAAGTCGGCGTACCGCCTGCTCATGGCGGGCATCGACCAGGAGCTGGAATCCACCCAATCCCTTCAGCGCCACAACAAGCCCGTCTCGAAGTGCGCAAGTCGCCTGTTGGAGGGCATCATATCGCCTGCAGATAGTGTTGCCATCGGGTGCGATCAGCTCAAGTTGCGGCCCGCACTCAGGACATGCAATGGGTTGGGCATGAAACCGGCGGTTGAATGGGTCGTCGTACTCGGCGCGGCAGGTATCGCACATGGAGAATTGTCGCATGGCGGTGCGTTCTCGATCATACGGTAGTTCCGAGATGATGGTGTACCTGGGACCACAATTGGTGCAATTGGTGAACGGATAGCGGTACCGCGGATTGGTCGGATCCAGCACCTCGCGACGGCAATCATCGCACATGGCCAAATCGGGTGTCACCGTTGTCGAGACGGCCGGGCCGTCGATGCTATTCGCGATGCTGAACTCCCGGTAATCGTTGACCGGGAGTGGCTCGACGGCTACTGCCTCGATTGCGGCCTGCGGTGGTGGCTGGATCTCGAGTTGCTTGTGGAATGATTCCACTTGGGCGGGAATACCCTGTACATCGATCGTCACAGCCGAGGTCGTATTGCTGACCTGGCCGACCAGATTATGATGCAGCGCCAGTCGATACACGAACGGCCGGAACCCAACCCCCTGCACGCGGCCGGTTACGGTGAGTCGACGCCTTTGCACCAGACCATTTTGTGCGCTGGCAACAACGGGTTGTCTGTCAGTTGAGCACATGACTCTTTCTGTAATCTTCAATCACTGAGACAATCCGGTCGATCAAGTGTGCCGCGGACCGGCGAACAGGTTCTGCCATTCCCACCCCGCAGGCGAAACTGTTTCCTTCTACTGCGCATACCAGCAATTGGCCGGGAAGTCGATTGAGAACCCGTCCGAGTTCAATGGCACTGGGTATTGAGAACGCATGAGTGGAAAAGCTACTGAACAGACGCTCGGGGATTTGCTGGGTCAGTCCATCAAAGCAGTGCACTGTCCCCGGCGCAGCGCCCGAGACGGCACAGTCTACAACGACACATAATTCCGTCTTATCCCACAACTCCAGCAACGCGGTGCCATCTGCGATGCCGGCGACGACGTCGACATCGGGTAACCGGACACCGACCGCCTGAGCAACCTCAAGACCAATCGCATCGTCACCGCGGTAAGCGTTGCCCAGCCCAATGACGCGCACTGTCGGCTTGGTGGCAACCATTGGCAGGCCTACTCCCGCTCGATCTTCAGGTTAAGGAAATGACAGGAACAGGAAATGCAGGGGTCATAATTGCGGATCAACTGTTCACACTGCCAAGTCAGCTTGTCTTTAGGCAGGTGCAGGTTCTGCTGTACGAACTGCCGCAAGTCAACCTCTACCGCCTTCTGGTTTTGCGAGGTTGGCGGGACAATTCGGGCTGACCTGATCAGCCCCTGCTCGTCGATCTGGTACCTGTGATACAGAAGCCCACGGGGCGCCTCAGTACAGCCCGAACCGACGGCGGTGCGTGGGGGGCATTCCACATACGGCCTCTCGGGACGTTCATAGTTATCGATGATTCGTAGCGCCTCGTGGCAGGCAAAGACCAGTTCGACGGCCCTGACAATAATGCTCTTGAACGGATTAGTACAAGTCTCCCCGAGACCTGCACCTTGAGCCGCTTCCTGAGCGATCGCTGGCAGCTTGTCGAAGTTGTTGTTGTAACGGGCCATTGGTCCGGCCAGGTAATCACCACGCTCCTTGACATAGGCGTGCAGCGATGTGGAATGGGGTACGTGCTCTTCCTCGAATACCCGCAGGAAATCATCGATCTCAATATCGATTCCCTTATTGGAAACGACACGTCCTTCGCACAGCGGGTATTCGTTTTCATGCCGCAAGGAGACGAACTCATAGTCGCGCTCCAGTGCCGGGAATGACAGGCCAGCAGTCCAGCGGACGGTCTCCAGCGAAGCCTCCAGCGCCCAGGTGAGCGGTTCTCTGACTGCTTCCAGTTCCTTCCTGGTCGGGACCTTGTAGAAGCCCCCGACGCGCGGATTGATGGGGTGAATTTCACGACCGCCGAGAAGTGTCATCAGATCATTGCCGATCTTCTTGAGCTTGAGACCTCGTTTGACGATATCAGGATAGTCCCTGGCGAGAGCGATGGCGTCCTCGTAACCGAGGAAATCAGGCGCGTGCAACATGTAGATGTGCAGTCCGTGCGACTCGATCCACTCACCGCAGTAGATCAGGCGACGAAGTTCTCGCAGCGCTCCTTCTACCGTCACGCCGCAAGCCTGCTCCATGGCGTGCGATGAGCTCATCTGGTAGGCAATGGGACAAATGCCGCAGATGCGGGCCGTGATATCCGGAGCCTCCATGAAGTGGCGCTTTCTGAGAAATCCTTCGAAGTAGCGAGGCGGCTCGAAGATATTCAGGCGGGCTTCGACAACCTCGTCATCCTTGATTCTCACGTACAACCCGCCCTCGCCCTCAACGCGGGCCAGATAGTCGACCTTGATGGTTCTGCTACTCATACGCTTCACTCTGCTTGCGGAATGGCTCCGCTACGGCATTGAAGTTGCGGAAGATCCGGACAACGCCTTCACGGTTCATTCCCTCTTTTTCGAACCAGTGAGCCAGGGAACTGGTGTTCGGTGTAGCTGCAGGCCCGAAACAGCCATAGCACCCGCGATTGTAGGATGGGCAGATAGCTCCGCAGCCGGCGTGCGTAACCGGCCCCATACAAGGTGTGCCGTTGGCCACCATGACGCAGACATTGCCCTTTCGCTTGCACTCGACACAGACACTGTAGCTCGGGATGTTCGGCTTGCGGCTATTGAGAAACGCACTGACCACCTCGATCAACTGGTACTTGTTGATGGGACATCCGCGCAACTCGAAATCGACGAAGACGTGATCGGCGATTGGAGTCGACTTGCGCAATGACTCGATGTACTCTGGATTCGGGTAGACAATGCCCTTGTATTGCTCAACGTCTGCGAAATTCCGCAGTGCCTGGATACCACCTGAGGTGGCACAGGCCCCGATAACGACGAGGTGACGCGACATACGGCGGATCTTGTGAATACGCTCAGCATCGTGCGGTGTGGTGATCGATCCTTCGACCAGTGACAAGTCGTAGGGTCCCTTGGCAACGGCCCGGCTCGCCTCCGGGAAGTTGGCGATATGCAGGGCATCGGCAATCGCCAGCAGTTCGTCCTCGCAGTCCAGCAGGGAAAGCTGACACCCGTCACAGGAGGCAAACTTCCAGACGGCCAGTTTCGGCTTGCGCTTTTTTGCCATGCTACACCTCCCGCTCCATGATCAGCCCACTAACCTCTTCATACTGGTAGACGGGGCCATCCTTGCAGACAAACGAGCCGCCCAATTGACAGTGTCCACACAATCCGACGCCACATTTCATGTTTCGTTCCATAGACACATAGATGCGATTCAGATCAACCCCTCGTCGCTCAAGCTCCAAAGCTGTGAAGCGCATCATGATCTCCGGTCCACATACCATCGCCAGGCAATTGGCGTGGTCGAAGGGCGAACGCTGGATCAGTTGCGTCACAACACCTACATTGCCCCGCCACGAACCGGTGGCACGGTCGACTGTCAGATAGATCTCCAGATCAAAGCGGGAGCGCCACTTTTCCAGTTCGCGCTCATAGAGGATATCCTCAGGCGTGCGCGCACCATAGAGCAGGACGATTTTGCCGTATTTGTCGCGGTTCGCCAGCGCATGATAGATAACGGGGCGAAGCGGCGCCAGCCCGATACCGCCGGTGATGATCACCAGGTCTTTGCCCTCGGCCAAATCGACAGGCCAGCCACGGCCATACGGTCCACGCACGCCCATGGCCTGCCCCACCTTCAGCGCTCGCATAGCCCTTGTGACAGCCCCTACTTCTCGAGTCGTGTGAATCAGGGTCCCTGGCCTGGTAGGATCGCCGCTGATAGAAATTGGTACCTCACCGACACCAAACACATAGAGCATATTGAACTGACCCGGAGCAAAGGGCCATTCCCGGTTGGGCGTGGTTGGCTCCAGCTCGCACGAGAATGTATCGTGCGTTTCCTTTATGACTCGACGGATCACAAACGGTTGCGATATCATCGGATCGCCACCGGGGCCGCCTTTCGCCGTCTTAGTACCTCGTGCTGTTGCCATACACATCCATCAACTGCAGTCGCGTTGCCTCCAGACGCTCGGCGATGATCCGTGAGAAGCGCTTCATGATCTCATACCCCAGTGCGTGGTCGGTTTCACACTTTTCTCGCAAGCATTTGCCATCAAGGGCAATCGCCCGCGTCTGTTCCACAGCACGTGCATCGAAATGCCATCGATAGGGCGGCACGAGCCACGACCAGCCAAGCACCTCTCCCTCGTGCCTGGTACGAATGACCAGGGGGCCCTTAGGGGGTATGTGCGCCTCAATCTGAACCAGGCCGTGCCGAATGATGTAGAAGCTGTCCGCCGGCTGTCCTTCACGGATGACGAACTCACCCGGCTTGAACACGACATTGGAAGCACACCCAACCAGCAGATCCAACTGGCTATCGGTCATTCCCTGTAAGAAGGGGTGCTCGCTTAAGATCCTGCCAAGGTTTTCCATTTGCACTACCTCGATACTTTCTTTCGCATTCTTGCCGCTTCTTCAGTGATATCTATTCCTACCGGACACCACACGATACAGCGGCCACATCCAACGCATCCGAATGTCCCGAACTGGTCCACCCAGTATGACAGCTTGTGCATCATCCATTGTCGGTAGCGGGCCATACCACTGGTTCGCACGCTCCCGCCGTGGATATATGAAAAGTCGAGCGTGTGGCACGAGTCCCACATGATGGTCCGCTGGGCCGCCTGCCCGGACAGGTCGGTGGTGTCGGTCACGGTGCTACAGAAACATGTCGGACAGACCATAGTACAATTCCCGCAATTCAGGCATCGCGTGGCAATCTCATCCCAGTGGCTGTCGGCGATCCCTTGCTTGAGTATCTCTGGTAGTCGATCGGTATCGAGTTGCCGCCCCATGGACTGCGCCGCCTTTGCGACGGCCTGCTCGGCTGCTTGTATCTGTGCCTGAGTTGCTTCGGACAAGTCGAGACTGTCGAGGAGTGCCTGTCCTCGCTCTGATCCGGCTTCCGCCAGACAGATTGAGGGCATGGCTTCAAACGGCTCTGTCAGCAGGATATCATAGCCACTTGTCACACGTGGTCCGGTCCCCATTGAGCTACAAAAACAAGTATCCCCGGCGCGGGTACAGGAGACAGCAATGATCAGTGTATTCTCTCGCCGCCGCCTATACGGAGCCGATGTGAACGGCCCCTCCATGAGCGCTTTGTCAAGAGCCGAGATCGCAGCTATCTCGCATGCGCGCACACCGAGAAACGCGCGTGGTGGGGGCTCATCGGAACCGGTTGCCACATTGAAACCGCGACCCTTGCGCGTGGCCTCGAGCACGTGCTGTTCGGAGGGCAGCAGAAGTTTCTTCCATGACTGCGGTCCCATAGTGTAGGCGAAAAGCGTGTTCTCTGATGTTGCCCTGAGGCGGTAGTTTCCGCCACTTTGAGATTCCTGATAGCCGACTGGCAGCTCGCGGGTTGAACCAAGATGATCGTAGATGATTGCCCCATCGCGGACGGTGGGTCCGATTGTTTCCAAACCCTGCGCGGACAGAGTGTCCAGAAGCCGCTGAAGATCAGCCACTGACATTACCGACGTGGCCATGAAGCGTCCTTAGTCTTGGTTGTGATCTTTTTCACAAACCATATCTGTTCTCTCTTGCCAAAAGGATAGCTCTACGGTTCCCAATCTGTCAAGTGAAATCGCTATGGTTTAACAGAATATGCTCAGTTATCACGTTAATGCCGGCTATGTTGACTCTTCCAGATCAAGCTTCAGTGACAAAAACTCCAGCATATCTTTCAGGGCAACGATACCGGCCAACTCCTTGCCGCGAGTCACCATCAGCCGGCTGTTGCCCGTCCGGCGCATCTTTGCCAGAGCATCGACCGGATCGGTATCGGGTGAGGTGGTGTTTTCATCGGAGCAGTCTGTGGCAATGTCTCGCACAGTCTTCTTCTCCCACTGGTCACGATCGAGTTGTTTGACTTTGTCGACACTCACACAGCTCACCAGGTGAGAGTTCTCGACAACAGGGAAGAACTTGAAGTGGTGCTTATAGACGTAGTCTTCGACAAACTCTCGCACTGGTATCGATGGGGGCACGGTGACCGGGTCGGTCTTCATGAATCGCTCAATAGACTCTCCCTGCAGCGACTTGCGGATGAGCACTTGCTGGTACGCCTGTTGTGAGATTGACCTGAGGAAAAACCCGATCAACACCATCCAGAGACCACCGATGAAGTTACCCATTAGAAAGTCGATACCACCCAGAACGATCAGGGCAACCCCGAAGCCAGAGCCTATGCGGGAGGCAACCCTGGTCGCCCAGCGCAAGTTGTCCTTCCAGATCCACAGCAGCGAACGCAGCACCCGACCCCCATCGAGTGGAAATGCCGGGAGCATATTGAAACCTGCCAGGATCAGGTTCAGAAAGCCCAGATAGACAAGCACCCCGTGTACCGGTTTGGGCCATCCTGCCCCGAAGGCGTTGTCTATCCCCAGTAAGGCCAGGCCAATTATCACGCTCATTATGGGGCCGGCGATAGCCATCAACAATTCTGATTTGGGGTTTTGGGGTTGGTCGCTCATTTCCGCCACACCGCCGAAGATGAACAACGTTATCCCATGCATGGGAATACCGAAGCGGCGCGCGACAAGTGAATGCGACAATTCATGCAGCACTATTGAAACGAACAGGCCGATCATGCCGGCTACCCCCATCCACCAGTAGGCCGAGGTGGAAAGATCCTGATAGTACTCCGGGAAGAGTCCTTGGGCCAATGTCCACGTGATGAGAATCGCCAAGACCAACCAACTGAGGTCAATCTTGACTTCGAATCCGAGTATGGTGAACAGCTTGATGCCGCGACCAAACATGAGAAGTCCCTCCCTTCAATGACCTACCGGTATTGCGACAACTGCCTCTACTCCAATGCGACGGAAAGCAGGCGAGACCGGTATCTATATAGTCTAACAGGTCCGATCGATCACTGTTCCGAGACACCGCCGCGATGCAGGAACCTGATCAGTCCAGGGTGGCAAACAGGTTGTTGAGAGATTCACCAAAGGTAGGATGTGCAAAGGCAACGTCACGAAGCGCGGTATAGGGGAGTTTTCCCATCATGGCAATCTGCAGCATGTTCATGATCTCGCCTCCTTCAACCCCGATTATGGCGCAACCGAGAATCTGTCCGTTTGTGGCATCGACCACAGCCTTCATGAAACCCCGGGGTTCATCGGTTTCCAGCGCTCGCGCGACATGAGACATGGGCAGGAGAGCCACCTTGACATCCAGTCCCCGGGATCTGGCCTGAGACTCACTGAGACCCACTCGCCCGAGTTGCGGATCGGTGAATATGGTGTACGAGACGAGACGGTCGTCAATGGTGGCTTGCTCATTCTTGAGCAGTCGACGTTCGAGAACGCGGTAGTCATCGTATGAGATATGGGTGAAGGCCGGACCGCCCTTGACATCACCAATTGCATAGACTCCGGTCACATTTGTTTCGAGCGCGGCATTGACTTTGATAAAGCCTCGCTTGTCAGTTTCAATACCGGCAGCGTCGAGATCCAGCAGGTCCGTATTGGGTCTACGGCCGGTGGCAATCAACAGGTGTGACCCGGTAACTGTCACGTTCTCGCCGTTGGCGGAGGCATTGACTTCCAACGCATGCTCAGATATTCCATTGACACCAGCGACAGTGTGGCCCAATCGGATGTCGATTCCGTCTTCAGACAGTATCTCGGTCATTTTCGAGGCGACGTCGTCATCCTCGTTTGGCATCAGTTGATCCGCTCGCTCAAGGATGGTTACGCGGCTGCCAAAACGGCGGAACATCTGCGCAAACTCAAGGCCAATGTAACCTCCTCCCAATATGATCAGGTGATCGGGCACGTGATCAAGCTCCATAATGGTCGTCGAGTCAAAATAGCGGACTGAGTCCAACCCATCGATCGGTGGAATCGACGGCCTTCCGCCCACATCGATCACGATGGTCGGCGCTGTCAGGTGCACGGTGCTGCCATCCTGAAGTGCTACATCGACCACATGTGATTCCACGAATCGAGCCTCGCCTCGGTACAGCGCCAATCCGTCGGTCTTTTTCACCAGCTGCTCGCTGCCGGTGCGGAAGCTCTTTACGATCTTGCGTTTTCGTTCTCGGACCATCTCCATATCGACCGTGACTCCGGGCAACCGCACGCCGTAGTCATCGCCGCGTCTGGCCAGGTAGGCCACTCTGGCGCTGGCTACCATTGTCTTGGTAGGTGTACAGCCGACATTGACACAGGTACCTCCGAGATGTTCTCTCTCCACGAGAGCCGTTTGCCATCCGGCATTCGCCAGGGCTACGGCCAGTGGCTTGCCGCCTTGACCGGCTCCAATGACTATCGCATCAAATTCACGGTTGGTTAGCTTGTCCATACACTTTCCTTGCCCATTAAGATCCTTGTTCCACGGATGCTGCAAATCAGTTATGCACTCAATCACTTCAACAGCATGTTGACAATGATGTTTTAAAAATCTGGTGTATTTGCGGATTGGGACTAACCGAGATCAAAGCCCGTCCGCTACCGACCAAGCCGCTTATCATGGCATCGTCATCCTCCTGACCCACACCAACACAGAAGCGGCGGGAAGTGCCTCCCCGCCGCCGTGATGCCAGTTCATGTGGTCTTGGAATCGACGCTGCTATGTCCAGCTATCGTCCGCGCCCGCCCCGCGTTGATTTCTTCTTTGGGGGTCGGGCCGGTCCTTTGTTCGGCCGGTTGGTCCGTCGCGCTCGTTGCTTGCCACCTGCCGATGGAGGACGTGGCTGGCTGGCGCGTTTGGGTGGCAGCTCTGGCAGCTTTTTGATGGACAGGCCGGTCTTGATCAGTCGCTCAATATCTCTGACATCCTTGCGCTGTTCGAACGTCGCGAAAGAAATCGCCCGACCGCCCATTCCGGCCCGTGCTGTGCGCCCAATGCGGTGCACGTAATCATCGGTGTTGTTTGGCAGGTCATAGTTGACCACGAGCTCAATCCCGATCACATCGATCCCGCGCGCGGCAATATCAGTGGCAACCAGGATCCGATACTTACCCATCCTGAAACCTTCCATTGCATCGCGACGCTGGTTCTGGCTTCGATCGGAGTGGATCTCGGCGGCGGAGAAGTTTGCTTTGCGAAGGTTTCTGGCCAGGCTGCGCGCTCCGTGTTTGGTACGAGTGAACACGAGCACCGGCCCCTTGTAGCGCTCCAGGAGAACCTCCAACAAACGGCCCTTCTCCTGCCGCTCGACAAAGAACACTTCCTGGACTATGCCTTCTGCGGCTGTGCCTGAGGGGGCAACCTTAATGTCGATAGGCAGTTTCATGTGCTGGCCGGCCAGGGTAAGGATCTCCTTGGGCATAGTGGCAGAGAAGAGCATGGTCTGCCGATCCGATGAGACAACCCGCAGTATCTTGTTCAATTGCGGCGCAAAGCCCATATCCAGCATGCGGTCGGCCTCATCGAGCACGAGTATTTGCACATCGGACAGATCGACGACTCTCCGCTCCAGAAAGTCTACCAACCGTCCGGGGGTGGCTACAATCACGCGAGGACGTTTAGCAAGCGCCTGCTTCTGTCGTCCTTCGGGCTCACCGCCGATCACAACCGCTGTGCGTAGACCAAGAGATCCACCGATGGACTGAAGCGCCTCGTTGACCTGCAGGGCCAGCTCGCGAGTCGGCAGCAGAACCAGCCCGCGGCCCTTTACCTTGGCCAGGCGCTGTATGAGCGGAATGCCGAAGGCAAGCGTCTTGCCGGTGCCCGTCTGGGCGATAGCAACCATGTCCTTGCCTTCGAGTCCGACCGGAATGGAGCGTCGCTGGATCGGGGTCGGATCTGTGAATTTGAGTCGGCCGATGGCGGCATGCACAGCCGGTGCAATGCCCAGCCCGCCGAATCCTGAGGGGTATGAGTTCTTAGCCATGCACGATAATAGGGTAATTTGGCCACAATTGGTAGCGTTATATTGCGCGATCTAACTCATTGAGAGATTTGTCGCAGCTTGCAGGCCCGATTTCGCCTTCGCAATCACGATTGCCAGATGACCGACCAGCACCGATTCAACAGCACATCCAATAGCTACTGACGAGGCGAAGAGATCAGTACACGACGATCACCCCGGCCGGTCAACCGATAGAAGGCACCGTCGTCCCACAACAGCGCCTGCTGCTCACCCAGAGACTCAACATCGACGTCGATCGCTATCACCTTGCCGTCATGGTACAACTGAAGACTATCCTGCTCGGAATGGCCGACCACGATGTAATCAACATCACACAACATTAGAACCGAGTCAATCTCGGCCGTAGTTGCCGCAGGATAGCGTTCCTCGATACCGTACAAGTAACCGCGGTACCAGAGTGGACCGAGACTGCCGTAAAGTTTGCTGATCGGTTTATCGAAGTGGAGGCGGGCTGTCGAATAATCTAACCCTTCCCGAACAAGATCATTGATGTGGCTGATACTCTTCATCTCACTCAGCCGCTCCGGCGTGATTCCCGCGTGCACGAACAACACCGGGCCGAGACGCAGGAGTGTCGGCTTGGTTCGCAACCAGCGACCCAGCTCAGTTTCGGGGCCAAAGAGATCATCATAGGCAAATGACCGCCTGGCAATCCCCTGCAGATACCGATCGTGCACATACCGAAGATCCCCTCTAAGCACCATCAGTTCGTGATTGCCCAGAAGATAGTGGACGGCGCCTCCTGATCCGTTCGCTTCATGCTCCAGGCGATGAATCAGCCACAAGCACTCCGTAACCGCGGGCCCACGATCGAATACATCCCCCACTATCACCAAGTGACCGTCGTCCCACGTCCACCTGAGGCTGCTGTCAATCACACCGGCGGCCGTGAGAATCTCAACCAGGTGCTCATAGTCCCCGTGGATATCGCTTATGGCAAGGATACGTGAGACAGAGTCCTCGTGGTCGAGGGCTACCCGAGGTGGCTCGGCCGTGAGCAGGTATTGAAACCCCGTATCGTGGCATAGACCGTTGAATCGTAGCGAATCCAGGGCTTCATGTTGTTCGCTGACAATGTTGCCGTCGCAATAATAGAAGATGATGGCAGTACTGCTGTCCTGCCAGAATACATGGGGGCCATCATCAGTTGATACAGGTGCCCCATCCTGTGCATCGGAACCATAGCCCTGGGCATGGGCATTGCCAAACACAAAGGAAAGCAGCAGCATAACGACCAGCAGGACAGGGCCAAGAGCAACTTGCAGCGAACCGTGACGGCGCTGAAACTTGGGTTCACGTGAAATGGGAGACACAGTCGGTACTCCATCCGAGAAAGGTTACAGATTTGTGCTTACCAGACCATAGTATGCTCGTTCGGCCGCGGGGTCAAAGGAAATGGGAAGAGTGAGTGCGGGTATTCGTCAATCCTTGACGGCAGAGATTCCCAATTGACCAGCGGCTTGTTCTGCACACCGAACGGATTTCATCTTCAAAATGCGAGCTGAAGCTGCGACCGAATCACGAAATCAGTCAGGTCCTCGCCACGTCGCTCATGCTTGATAAATCCAATATCGTTTTGCACCTTCAGATTGTGACCATACAAGTAGATGTTAACGCCGATGGTGCCTTCGTGTTCCGCCAGCAACATGCCAGCATTTGCGTATTGCGAGTTTACAGCCGATTCATCGCCAGCTGCGATGATCGACTGGGCCCGATCATACGCCAGATCGGCAAGATGCGAGTCAATGTCAACATGCGCATATCGAGTTGACAGCTCCAGGTGATTACTCAGCCTGTAGGAAGTCTGCGCCAGAAGCCCGGTGAATGCCTTGCGGGTCCGCAGTGAAGAACCGATATCGGTGAATCCTACGTAGACCACCGCCATGAAGGACGCTCCCTGGTACTTGATTAGCAGTTCCTGGGCCAACCTGAGAGCGAGGTCTTGATATACATCGGGGTCAAGATCCCAGGCAACACTGGAGGCTATGTGATAGCGCAGGTCTCTACCGTCTGGATCCGAATCGCTGCTGACGCTCATGTTACGTGAACCAAGAGCGAAGTGGCAGACCAACTCCGGATGGAACTCTGCGATGGGCGAGGTCCCTGAAAGATCTGATCGGTTCACGACTGCTTCACCGTAAACCCGCGCCAGCTGTGTGGCGTGTGCCCCCCGAGCGTTGATTCCATTGAAGACACCTACCACATAACCAATTGCAGGAGGCCTCTCATATCCGTTGTGAATGGCAATGCCAAGCTGGCGCTCGGCCCCGAAGTACCTGGTGACGATCGACCAATCGACAAATGTGAGTCGCTGAAATGACTGAATACGATATCGAGTGAATGGAATCTTGTATTGCCCGATCCGGAGGTTCACAGCCCCGGCCGGTCGGGTATCGAAGTAGAAGTCCATCAGCTCGCTTGATCCCGGGGAGAGATTGAGGTGAAGTCGGAATGAAGTCCGATAGTCGGGGAGGACAACACTCAGGGAGGGACGGACCCGGCGAATCTTCATGGTGAGAGATGATTCCCTCTCGCTGTCCCCTCCCCCATCCTGATTCTCCCATGTTGTCTGCAACTGGGTGGCCAGTTGTAGTTTGACGAGGGCGCTACTGTCAGGGTCGGATATCTCTATTGGCCCGATTGCGGCAGCCGAGCACCATACGGAAGAAACAACCAAGAAGGACACAACGAGTGTTTTCATAGCGAACCGGCTCCTACATTCGTGCTCTCACTACCGGGCATTATCGCACTATCACCTTGCGCGCCGATAATCGGTAGCAATATGGCGATCGTGGACAAGCCCGACAAGCCTATTCTCTGTGGCGATCCTTCCAAATCCTTCAAACCGCTGACAACTGGTTTCCCATCTGCTACCACAAGCTCCAGATGGCCACCAGCACGGTCAGCAGAAGAGTAAGAGCAATCGGCACACCCAGGGGGATTCGGTCCTTATCCGGGTCGAAGTTGCGTGTAGGCATACGCAGTGTATGCAGGAACTGAGCCGGGTGCATGAAGACTCGGCCAAGCACGCCGGGAATACGAAAGGCGAGAGCTTCGCAGGTATCGAAGAATCGATTGACGCTGGTGACAAAGACGGCGCGGAGGAAGCTCCTGGGAGCACGGTAGAACCAGTCGGTGTCCAGAGCGATATACGGCTCGCCAGCCAAACTGAGCCGATAGAGCCAGAACGCTATGAAAGTGAAAGTCAACAACTGCACGGTCTCTACGAGGTGGAACACTGTATAGGGTCGATAGTCCATCACATGAGGTAGCTGCTGGTACAACAGATCCGGGTAGACTCCAAACAGGGTGCAGAAGAAGGCGGCTGTTGCCATCGCCACAATCATGTTGCCGGGTGCCTTGGAGGGAACAATGCCACTGTCATGGCCATGCCATGTCCAATAGGGCAGTTTCAGACCCGTGTGCAGAAACGTTCCGATTGATGCCAGAATCAGCAGGAGCATCGCGATACTGTGATGGCTCTCGCCGGCCGAGGCAACGATAATGGATTTGCTGATGAACCCGTTGAACAAGGGAAACCCGGAAATGGAAAAGGCGCCAATCATATAGAGCCAGAATATCAGGCGCTGATGTTTGTACAACCCTCCCAGTTCGGTCAGTTTGCTCTTCCCTGTCGTGTAGAGAACGACACCGGCTCCCATAAACAGCAGGGCCTTGTACAGAATGTGGCTGAACGCGTGGGCCGCAGTACCATTGATAGCCAGGGTGGTGCCAATGCCTATCCCGGCGACCATGTACCCTACCTGGCTGATAATGTGATAGGCCAGCAGTTGCCTGATATCATTGGCCAGCACGGCGTAAACGACTCCATAGAGAGCCATCATCACTCCCATATACAGCAATATGTCCCATCCTGCGAACAGCGAAGCCATAACGAATACCGCTGACTTCGTGGTCAGGGCGCTCATGAAGATAGCACCGGTGACGGTGGCCCGATGGTAGCTGTCGGCGAGCCAGGCATGCAACGGGGGCAGAGCAGCATTCAGGGCTACGCCGGCGAGAATCAACCAAGCCGCTGGAGATTCACCATACTGGAAGGGCTGAAGCAGTATCGAACCGGAAGTAAAGACCTGAAGCACGATACCGGCCAGCAGCAAGCTCCCACCAAACAGATGCACCAGAAGATAGCGCATGCCGGCTGCGTAGGATTCCTGAGTACGGCGTGCCCAGACCAGATAGGCCGAAGCCACCGCCATCACTTCCCAGCCCACAAAGAGAGTAAGGTAGTCGCCTGCAAAGGTGACACACAACGCCCCGCCGCCGTACAATAGGGCAGCTACCTGTTGTCCTGTCTGTTTGAGGTGCAGCGCATAAATGCCGCCGATGACGCCGATCAGGGAGAAGATGATTCCGAACACGCGACTGAGTTTCGTTACCTCGCAAACATGTAGCTCGAACCGCAGGAACTCCACAGTCAGCGAAGTACCAATTGGCAGGCTCAAGACCAGAACGAGAGATGCCGCCGGGAACACCAGGAAGACCCAAGGTCTATAGGCCTTCGGGAACAGCGGCAAGAGCACCGCCCCAAGCCAGAAGATAAGAACAGGTGGCAACTCAGCGATCATAGTAGTCCTCATCCCGGAACACGGCTTTCTTGCCGAACCACTTGGAGATCTTGATAATTATAATGCAACCAACAAAGCCGTAGATAGCATAGAAGCCCGGGATCATATCCCACCAGTGATGTGGTTCTACTGAATACTGCCCAACCAGGGAGATGACGGTCATCACCACCAGAAGGGCCCAGTGTATTCTTCTCATGGAACGATCCTCACTATAGCGATATCCGACGTGATGTGAGCAATGCTGCTTGCCACTGTGGACGCCAGATCATAGAAGTTGAACAAGAGGTTCGGGAAGAGACCCAGCAAGACCGACAACGCCCCCACAACACAGATCGGGACAACCATCAGTGGCGATGCTTCTTTGTAGTGAGCGACACTTGCATCACCCGTCCGCAGGAACGCCCTGTATATGATCGGGAAGAAGTACGCGGCATTGAGCAGACCGCTGACAAGGAATATGCCGACGATGAGCAGTTGATCCGCCTGCAACGCTCCAAGGCAAAGGAACCACTTGCTGACGAAGCCATTGATCGGCGGAACACCCGCCAATCCCAGGGCGCCAATCGTAAACATACCCATGGTCCAAGGCATAGCCCTGCCGATACCATCCAATTGAGAGATCTCTGTCTTGTGTAGATTCACATAGATGGCCCCCGCACAGAAAAAGAGAGTGATCTTCATGGTCGCGTGGTTTGCCAGGTGCATGATGCCACCGGTGAATCCGTCCGCGGAGAGAAGAGCCATGCCGAGAACGATGTAGGAAAGATGCCCAACCGTGGAGTATGCCAGAAGGGCCTTGAGATTCTCCTGCCTGAGAGCGATCAGTGAGGCAACAATGACCGTGATGCCGGCCAGAACAGCCAGAATCAGGTTGAGGCCAAAAGCATGCATAAGCTCAGGTCCAAAGACGAAGCCGACAACACGGATTACTCCGAACACACCGGATTTGACTACTGCGACAGCATGGAGCAGAGCGCTGACGGGCGTCGGGGCAACCATGGCTCGGGGCAACCAGCTGTGCAGCGGCATGATGCCTGCCTTCACACCGACTCCAGCCATGAACATCAGAAAGAGAGTCTTGGCAATCCAGGGATCCTGTATGACTCCCTCCAGCAGTCCGCCCGGCTTGAAATCCACATTACCGGCCATGACATAAGTCCAGCCGATGGCAGCGATCAGTACAACACCGGCCGTGAGAGCATAGACCAGATACATTCGTCCGGACCGATAGGCTTCATCGGACTCCTTGTGAACGACCAGCGGGTAGGTGGCCAGGCTCAGGATTTCATAGAAGATCAGAAACGTGAGCAGATTGGCTGCAAACGCGATACCGATCGTTGCCGAGAGACAGACTGCGAAACTTGCAAAATAGCGTGTCTGCTTCTTCTCGTGAGCACCCCGGACATATCCAATAGAGTAGAATGAGGTGAGAATCCATAGGCTGGAGGCAACCAGGGCAAAGAACATCCCCATGGGGTCTGCCCGCAACTGCAGATCAATCCCCTGGGCAATCTGGACGATGGTGAATTCAGCAATGCGCCCGTCAAGGGCAGCGGGAAGCAGATAAAGCACAAGACCGAATTTCACGAACGCCGCGGCCAGTGTCCAGAACTCACGTAGATTCGGCCGCCTGCCGCTGAGAAGAATCAGAGGCACAGCGATCATCGAGACCATGATGGCCACGAAGGGAATCGGCGTTGTGTAGACCATTTCGGACGTCATTGTCGCAAATGTCCTGTTTCCTGTTTACAGACCTTTGGGGATCATGAATTGAATAACATGGGTGATTCCCCAGGCATTCATAATGCCCAACACGAGTAATCCAACCGCCAGAATCAGAGTGGGAGCCAGCATTGACCAAGGCACCTCGTTCCTCCTGGACGAAGCGGCCTGAGGCATACTTTGCTGATCATCGGCATCAGAGGCAGACCTCGGCTTGAGATACATTCTCTCCATGATCCGGAAAAAGTAAACAGCATTCATCAGGCTGCTGATTAGCAAGACTGCAAGAAATATCCAGTTCGACTGTTCGATCGATCCCAGTGCCAGATACCACTTACTAAAGAATCCCGCCGTAGGGGGCAAGCCAATCATGGAGATGGCCGCGACACTGAAAGCGGCGGAGGTCCAAGGCATAGATCGGCTCAGCGAGTAGTCAAGCTTCGGGATGCTGCTGTGTCCGAGGCGCAGTCGCAGGTTGCCGCTTACCAGAAACAAACAGGCTTTCATGCAGGCATGGTTAACGATATGCAGGATAGCCCCGATGTAGCCCAACGGGGACGCCAGACCAATTCCAAGGGCTATATAGCCCACCTGGGCGACGCTGCTGTAGGCCAGCATGCGCTTCATCTCGCTCTGGCACATGGCCATAACCGACCCCCAAAGTATCCCGAGGGCACCAAGGTAGCCGACAACATGGGACAGGTGGATGTCATGGCGAATATAGTCGGGATCCACCACAAAGAACATGATTCGCAACAGGATGTATGCTGCCACTTTCGTCCCGATTGGCGCGATCAGTGCCGTCGCCGTAGATGAGGCATGGGTGTAGGCATCGGGTAGCCAGGCATGCAATGGGAAGAGCGCCATTTTGAGGCCGACGCCGACTACAATGAACACCATTCCGAGCACTACCGGTGTGGAATACTGAACCAGCGGCAGGACCCGTGAGAGATCGGCCATGTTCAAGGTGCCGGTATTGATGAAGATCAGGGCCACCCCAAGGAGGAAGAATGCCGCTCCGGCTGTGCCCAACGTCAGGTAGCGGAAGGCCGAAACCGGGGCGCGTCGGTCGCCGATCGCTACCAGAGCATAACCGCTGAGGGCGCCGATCTCAAGGAAGACGTACATGTTGAACAGATCAGCGGTCATCACCATACCAGAGAGTCCAGTCAGCAGTAGCATGGCGAGCGAGTAAAATGGAAGCTCTTTGCGGGACGTTTCATGGACAACACTTTGCCTGGCGAAGATCATGACTAACAATGTCACTCCCGATAGTAGCACACAGAACAGGGCAGACAGCGGGTCAAGGATGAGCTGGATACCTACCGGAGGCATCCATCCCGCCAGGTGGTAGCTAAGGGGACCATGCGCAAGGACAAACTGCAACCCGGAGAGTGACAGAGCCAGAGCTATCGCGGATCCGATAACTGCCGTGGTATGGGACAAAGAGCGATGGACAAGGCCCAGAAGTGGAGCCAGCAGTGCGCTCAACAGAAACGCCAGCGGAATCAGGACCGGCGATTGGTGGCTGATCATTTCATCCGCTCCAGCAGCGTCGGTTCATCGAGCGTCTTGTACTCTCTGTAGATCGAGATGATCAGGGCAAAGGACACTCCCAGTGTGACAACAGCAACGACGATCGCCGTAAGCATCAGTGTGTGCGGCAGCGGATTGAGGTACAGATCAGGGTTTTCAACACTCAGGTGCTCATCAAGAACTGTAACGCCGCCCCCTTCCTTAAAGGCACTGACTATCCAGAACATGATGGTGGACACCTGCACGATGGACATGCCGAGGATCTTTTTCATCAGATTCTGCTTAATCATCATCCCATACAGCCCAATGGTGAACAGCAGGGCCAGCAGAATATAGGCGTAATATCCACGTATAAACTCGAGCATGGTCAACATCCTATGAGGTCGTCATAAATGGCCACGAGCGACGTGAACACGGTCATGGTCACGCCCACCTCAACGAGCAGAATGCCATAGTAACGAAGGTAGGCCGGCGTCAGTCCCGGCACCGGCAGGTAGTGGTAGTCGAGAAAATTCCCACCAAGCAACAGGGCAAGCAGGCCGGTGCCGGCGAAAATGAGTGCTCCGATAGCGCTCAGACGCAGGGTGATGGTTGTGGGCATGATGGCTTGACTGAGGGCGGTACCCAAAGACAGGCGAAGCAACATGATGCCGGCAGCCATGATCACGCCTCCCTGAAATCCGCCACCCGGGCTGTAGTGACCGTGGAAGAACACGTACATCCCAATGAGAAGAATGAAAGGTGCAATCCCGCGGCTGGCCACATGCGTGATAGGACTGTCAGTGGGGGCTTTCATGCGCTCGTCCAGATGGCGACCAGAGGTATCGGCCTTGGGGGTGGGAGGAACACTCATGGTCTTCTCCGTCGAGTATTCAAGATGAAAAAGCAGGTAATCGCACCGGTGAAGATAACGATTGTCTCACCAAGCGTGTCAAAGCTCCGATAGTCGGCCAAGACGACCGTGACCATATTTGGTGTCTTGGTGTCCTCGTACGCGTTCTGGATGTAGTAGGTCCCGGCTACGAGAGTGCCAGCCGGATTAACTACCTGGTGCACTGGCGAGTTCACGTCTCCGCGTGGCGGAAGCTCTATAATCGCAATCAGCATGATGGCGAGGAAAGCCAGCAGAAGGATGTATTGCAGTGTCTTCAATCGCGGCTCTTCCTTGACGTTCTACGGATGGCAATTATGCTGAACAAGCCAACAGCCCCGGCCCCAACCACGGCTTCGGTGAATGCCGCGTCTATTGCACCAAGGGAAACCATAATGGCCGCGGTCATAAAGCTGAATACATTCAACGTCACCACTGCGGCCAACAGATTGCGCACCCCCAGCGCAAGAAGGGCCGCCACAATCAGGATAAGAAAGAGAAAGAGTTCAATCAGCCAGTACATATGAGTCTACTGAAGCTCCTTTCTGGAATCGGTGCGACCGTACCATGGTTTCAGTCCAAAAAGCAAGGCACGACGGGCCAGTTGGTGTGAGGCCACGGGACTGGTAACGGCAACAAACGCAATGATCAGCAATAGCTTGGCAGCATCGAGCGACACTCCCTGGTAGACCGCTAAGCCGCCCACGAACATCAGAATCCCAAGCGTATCGACTTTTCCCGAAGCATGGGCTCGAGTGAAGAAATCGGGCAACCGATTGATACCGATACTACCGACGAGCATGAAGATGGTCCCACCGAGGACCAGTAGTATGGTCACGATATTCTGCAACAGTGTCACTTGGAAGCCCTTTCTCTGCGTCGGAAGTACTTGCTCATCGCGATCACTCCGACAAAATTCAAAATGGCGTAGCCCAGGGAAATGTCAATAAACAGATCCACTCGGTCAAAGAGCAACCCGAACAGAAGAATCAAGGTTAGTGTCTTGGCCCCTACAGCAGCTGCCCCAAGGAGTCGATCAAAGACAGTTGGGCCCTTGTACACCCGGTAGAAGGGTATCAACAGGGCAACGCACAGAACCAGCGCAACCGAAATGAAGAAGGTGTCCATCTATCGCCCCCTACCTGAAGTGATCAGTTCAATATCGCAACACCTGGATTCAGGATCGCATTCTCGCAGGTACAGTCTCGACACTCTGGTTCCCATTCCACCGCTGAAAGGATCCTCCCTGGTGTCGCGAGTCAAGGCATGTACGGTAAAACGGTTGCCCGTAATATCCAGAGTAAGAGTACCGGGAGTCAGCGAGATGGAATTGCCCAGGATCACCCTGGCGATCACATTCGGCTGCTTTGACGTGAATCGCACTATCACCGGCTCGATCGGCATTCTGGGGTGCAATACCACGTACGCAATGTAGATCCCGGATTTGATCATCTGCCACAGTAACCAGAGCAGATAAAGAATCAGACGGGGTATATCGATAGAGGACGAACCGCTCATTTCGTCTTGAGCCAAGGGAATGGCACGCAGCCTGTAGCTCAGCCAGAGAACCAGAGCGGTGGAAACAGCGCCCCAGAAGAGGTAATCGGCTTCAAACTTGCCGCTGATCAGTAACCACACCACTACCAGAAGCAGAGCCTGGAGAAACAAGCCGCGATTGCGAAGCCAGAAAGATATTGACTGACGTTGCATTGAGTCCTGCTTCTCCAAATGACTATCCCCCGTACCAGGTGTAGAGCATCACAAGTAACACAGCAAAGTCTCCTTTTGGTCGACAGCAAACTAAGTTACTGGTTTCCACATTGCAATTGCTTTCCGCATTGCATTTCGCCTTGGAACGCTGCAAGGCAACCACTGTCTCGGTGGTCCGCTGAGAGTTGTCTCGAAAAGCCAGAATTGAGAAAGTACCGCAGATGTTCCGAGAATTCGGCGCCTGGGTATCGTTTGAAGCACCCACCACGATGTCGAGAATTGCCGAGTTCTCGCCACGGTGGGGGCCAGCACTTTTGATTGACGATCTCCGTTCTACATCATATTCTATTACAGAATCGATAGGGCGCCCACTGTTGAAGGAAGCAGAAATGGCGAAGATTCGGGTATTGCTGATTGAAGACAACCGTCTTCTTCGCGAAGGCATAACCGCCATGCTCAATGAACAGCCAGATATCCGAGCGGTATCGAGTTCAGGCAATGGCGATGCCATGGAAAAGGCGAGGAAGCTCAAACCACAGGTAGTCCTCCTTGACCTGGGTCTGAGGAGCCAGAACAGCCTGCGAGTAGCCGGACTCATCAAGACGGAGTTCCCAAAGGCCCAGATTGTCGTGATGGATCTCATGCCGGCTCAAAGCGAAGTTATTGAGTTCGTCGAGGCCGGCGTGTCCGGTTTTATCCTTAAGGACGCTACGATTGATGACTTTCTGAAGACGATACGGTCGGTTGCCGAGGGGAAGAAGGTGCTGCCAGCAACCCTGACCGAATCGTTGTTCTCTCACATTGTGGAATACGCGGTCCACAGTTCGAAAGCCGACCGACTGATGAAGGCTGTGAAGTTGACCCATCGCGAGCACGAGGTGGTGAATCTGATTGCACGGGGAATGAGCAACAAGGAGATCGCTCGGGAACTCAACATCGCTCTTCATACCGTCAAAAGCCACGTTCACAACACACTCGAGAAACTCGCTCTTCACTCCCGCCTTGAGCTGGCTACATTTGCTCTCACCGAGGGTATGGTGAGGAAGTCCAAAGACAACGATTCACAGAAGTAGTCGAGGCCTCCTCCGCAGGGACTAGATCTCTTTTCAATCCTTTGGCCGATTGTCTGGCCAAATCCATTAACTATCTTTAGTCTGAGTGTCGCCCACTTCTGAGTGCCACTCACTTAAGCCCGAACAAGTCGTCCAATGGGGACGACAGGAGGTATTACTTATGGGGTTGAGAAAGACAGTGTTCACAGCCATAGCTCCGTTATCCGTTCTGCTTGCAATCGTCCTAACCGCGACTCCCGGATATGCGCAGCCCCTGCTGCAGGTTGATCCGTACATGGTCGTTGTACCGGTGCGGAGCGCACAGGAGATCGCTACGGATCTCGACAATGCCATGGTCACCCGGGAACTCGCGATCCATCGCAATGCACAGGCCGTCGAACGTCTCAGCCGGATCGCCAGTGCTATCGCCGGCCGGGAATCGTCAGTCGACGACATCAAAGACCGGAAGGATGACGCCAAGGATGACAATCGCAAGTCCGCGGAGGCATCGCTGAAGATCGAAGAGAAGGCCAACAAGAAGGCGATTGACCTGCTGAAGCGCCTCAGAGGACTTCGTGAAGCCGAAGTGGATGTGGCCAAGTCGGAGGAAGATCATGCGGATATGTCAATCCGTGTCATCCAGCTCGAAAGCGAGATGCAGCAGAAGCGAGCCGAGAACAATTGGCCATCCAAAGCCGGTACGGGCAATCTGAGCCAGAATACCGCCTATCAGATTATCGCCAAGCTCGAAGTAAATCTGCTGGAATTGCAGAAGGATTTGGCAAACGCAACTCACAAAGTTGCGTCCAAACAGAAAGACGTTGTCGAACGGCGCATGGAGCTGCACAAAGCCCAGTTCGAACTCGGACTGTAAGTTAACCTATGCGCCGTTAACGGCAAATGAGCAGGACCCGGCCTGAGGCGGGCGTTGCCGTCCAGTCAATGGGCGGCGAGCCTGCTTCCTAACCGGCGGTCTGCGAAACTCGTCAGGAGACCATTATGAAAACTCGCACTCTACTAATAGTGCTTGTCTTCGCCGCAATTGCGGCCTTTGTCACGCTGAATTGGGAGGCTGTCACAACGACGACGTCTCTTTCTTTAGGAGTGACCAGCGTTCAAGCACCACTCGGATTCTTGTTGCTGGCCCTACTGAGCCTATTCACGATCTTATTCATGGTGTCTGTCATTTACTCAAGGACCTCGGGATTCTTCAAGGAACGAAATCATTCCAGAGAAATGAAAGCGACCCAGGAACTTGCGGACAATGCCGAGACCTCGCGGTTCACGGAGTTACGAGAGTTTCTGGGCCCGGAGCTCAAGAAGCACACTGACCTTTACTCGGAAGCGACAGCGACCGTGATGGCTCGGTTGGAACAGCTTGACGGACTTATCCGCTCTGCCTCTAAGGATCCACGGATAGTCAGTCTCGCGCCATTTAAATCACTTCAATTAGCAGAACAGAAGGAACAATCATGAACGAAAAAGAAGCTCTCGCCCAAAAACTGCAAGCACAGCTTGACGAATTCAGCGCGGAAATCGAAAGGCTCAAAGCAAGAGCAGACAAAGCCGAAGAACCCTGGCACCAACAACAGATCGAAACGCTGCAGGAGAAGCACAGTCAAGCCAAAGAGAAGTTCAGTGAATTTCGAGACGCTGGCGACGATGCGTGGGAGGATATGAAGGAAGGAATGATCTCCGCATGGGATGCAGTCGGCAAAGCCGTGAAATCGGCCGCCAAACGGTTTGAATAGGGACCGGCAAATTGCGATCATCCCTTCCTTACGCCGCAAGCATGCAGCTCATCGGAACATGACAGATTTGTAACTCAACCACAGGGATTAGGTCCATTTTCAATCCTTTGGCCGATTGTCTGGCCTCTGGTGTCCAGCATATTGTTGTATATGTGGAGTTGGGCGAAAGCGGCACACGCCCGACCCAGAATCCGACAACACCGTTTGTGCCTCTACTCACAATCAGAGAGAGTGAAAAGAACCTGTCGATTTGACAGGCACCCGGGTGTGTGCCCGCCGCGGATGACACGTGGCTGACTATCGAACCGAAACGTGCCGTTGCCGACTAACAGGATTCACATCGTGGGGAACGAAAGGAACGCAGTCCATGTTAGTAGTAGAAAAGCGATCAGGGAAAGAGGAAGAGTTCAGCAAAGAACAAATCGAAAGATCGGTGCGCGGCGCCGGTATCAACTCGGCCACCACTCAAGTAGTGGTGGCCGACATCCGGCATCATGAGGGCATCACCACCGCCGAGGTCCGAAACCGCGTCATCGGCGCCATCAAGAACAGAGAACCGCAGGCCGCCAAATGCTACGTGTCTTATCCGAGGAAAGTGCATAGAGAATAGTATGGCACAACCGTGGACTACAGGGAGTGGAGTTATGACGACACGGAGATCGGTTCGACGAAAGACGTTTGAGAAAGACACGTTTCTGCACCTTGATGCGCTCTGCAGGACTGCCACCTGGCTCACCATGCGACAAAGTCTTGTTGAGAATCTCGTGCTGAGGACAATGACACGAGCTTATCGCTTGTGGCACAAACCTGCTGATCCAGTCAGAGGCAAAGCGCGGTTGTTTCGGATCCTGATTAGAAGCTTCTTCGGAGCCAATCCCCAGGTCCACAAACCCGGTCGCTATCTTTCGGAGAACCTCGGTTTTGCTGAATTGATGGAAGAAGGGAACGGTTATCACAGCAAGGCGTCAATCGGGCACCAGCAGTTACCACTGCTAATGATGGCTCCGGACGCTTCTGTGATGGGAACGATTGCACGATTGAGGCCACAGTCGCGCCTGATGATGATACTGCTGTTTCGCGAACGGTTCTCGTATGCGGACATCGCTTACGTCACAGACCTCGATGAGAGTTCCGTACGGTCGATCCTCACCAGACTCCGCCGCCTGGTTCCGCTCTATCTTCTAAAGCGGACTAAGGCACATACTGCCGCAATGCCTAACATCGCCGGCACGCCGCCACCAATGCGTCTATCAGACTCCTCAGACTTGTGAGGTCAACGACAATGAAGAAACTCTCAATTGGAATAATCGATCTTGTCGCTAAGGCTCCAACGCCGTCTATGTGGATGCGCGTCATGGGAGCGAACTTTGTAAGTATTATGCCTCAGGTCATCGCCACCTGGTGCGAGCAGCTGGGACACGACGTCGTGTTGGTAACATATACCGGCCGCGAGGATCTGCTGAAGGAGCTTCCCTCCGGAGTCGACTTCGTTTTCATTAGCTCCTTCACCGAGGCAGCCCTGTTGTCCTATGCACTCAGCAGCCTGTTCCGTTCTCGTGGTGCTATCACCGCATTGGGCGGGCCCCACGCCCGCTGCTATCCGCAGGATGCGCAAAAGTACTTTGACTATGTGCTGGGTTTCACCGATCAAGCGCTTGTCCGCAATGTGATTCGTGACTGCGCTCGACACCGGCCCATCGGTCAGCACGTCTCGGCCGCACACCATCCGGTGCATTTGCCGGGCGTCAACGAACGGTGGAAGTACATTGAACAGTCCCTACAGAAAGCACCTCTGATCAAGATAGTGCCCCTTCTCAGCAGTCTGGGTTGCCCGTATTCGTGCGAGTTCTGTATCGACTCGTCGGTACCGTATCAGCCGTTGGACACCACCGAAATGAAGCATGACCTTGCGTTCCTGCTGGGCAAGCTCAAGCATCCCCGGGTGGCATGGCACGATCCCAATTTCGGCGTGCGATTCGACAAGTGCATGGATGCTATCGAGGAAGTCGTGCCTCCCGGGCGCATGGACTTCATCGCTGAGTCTACCCTCTCGCTTCTTTCTGTGAACCGCTTGAAACGGCTTGAGCGAAACGGATTTAAAGCGCTGTTGCCAGGAATCGAATCCTGGTTCGAAATGGGAAAGAAATCAAGCACGAAAAGTGCAACGGGGATGGACAAAGTCAGGAAAGTCTCTGATCATATCAATATGATTCTACGTCATGTCCCTTATGTGCAGACCAACCATATCTTCGGGCTTGATGGCGATCACGGGGCTGCCCCTTTCGAACTCACCAAACGGTTTCTGGATATGAGCCCTGGCGCTTTTCCGGCGTATTCGATGCTGTCGGCGTTCGGCCAGGCGGCACCGCTGAATCTCGAATTTCAGCGTGCGAACCGCGTGTTACCTTTTCCCTTCCATTTCCTGAGTAACATCCAGATGAACGTGAAGCCGAAGAACTACTCATGGCCTGATTTCTATGATCATTTGATTGACGTTACGAAGTATTCGTACTCTCCTCGCTTGATCATGCGCAGATTTCTCGCCAACGGTGGGACACTTCCCCGCTGGTTAAATGTTGTTCGAGGCCTTTCGTCAGAACGGTTTGGGCGTGTTAGGTACTTCACCGAAATGCGACAGCGCTTGGAGACTGATCGGCCGCTACGTCGTTTCTTCGAACAAGAAACCGACCAGATCCCCCAGTTTTTTGTGGAGACGATTCGCCGGGACCTCGGCCACTTCTGGGATTGGCTTCCCGAGGGAGCGATCACGCACGATCCGAATGCTTACCTTCAGTCAACGCAAGGGGCGTTCCCGCACGCTGCAACCGCATAGCACGTTGGCGTTATCAGTTCTCGTCGTGGTTGGGCCACGGTCCACGAGCACTGGCGGAACCCCAAGAGTCACATACAGAAAGCCCCTCGCGGCGTTTGTCGAGAGCTACAGCGGAATGGACAGGATGCGCCCCATTTCGGCGGTAGTATGTCACAAAACGATCGAACTGCGTCTGCAATGAGCGCAAACCTGCTCTTTCCGGTTGAAAAACGGCTTGATTATTCCTATTTTGTCATTAATGGGGGCTGGAAGCTGGGAGTAGGTTCACGCGATGCATACAAGTCTCTCACAGATGGATCCCGCGTCGCGCTCGCGCGCCGTCCGATTGTGTTCTCGTCGGATATTTGATCTTGCCCAAAGTGGCAGTCCGAGACAGGAATTCATCTGTGGCGTACTCGACTCCGTCTATGAACTGATCGGTTGTCTGGTAACGCGCGCGGTGCTGATTGATCATCATGATCGACGGTTCTACGCGGTTGCCGGCAGCGGCGGACAAAGTCGGGCGAGATGTCAGGTAATGCGCGACAAAGCGGCTGGATGTGGCAGAGTGGCGTGGAGCATTGACACCGATGATTTGTTTGAGCAGTTGTGTCGACAGGTGGTCAACGAGCAGGTCGACGGCGGGTTGCCATGGTTTACCGATGATGGCTATCTGTGGATTGATGATCTTGATCGTTTTCCCCACTGTCTTACCAGATCCGATAGTGACGGCAACCACCCGGGACTCGCGGTGACACATGGCGTGCGGTCACTGATGGTTCTGCCGGTAGAAGGAGCCAGGCATCGGTTTGGATTGTTGCAGCTTGAATCCGATACAGCCGGGTTCTTCCTCCCGGAGCATTTTAGTAGTTATGGTCGGCTGGCTCAGGCACTTGGGCTGGCGCTCGACGCACGATCACTGCACATTGCACTTCGCGAGCGGGTGAAGGAGCTTAGCTGCCTGTATGGCATTGCGCGTTTATTCGCACGCGAGGATTGGTCGACCGAGGAGGTTCTGGAGAATGCAGTTGCGATGCTGAGTACCGGGTGGTTGTACCCGGAGGCGACCGCGGCCCGTATCGTCCTTGATGACCGAATGTTTGACCACAACGCGGCCAATGCCATGATTCAAAGCATGCAGGCGCCAATCGTCGTCGGTGGCCGGCAACGCGGATACATTGAGGTCGGGTATACGACAGAGAAACCGCCGATCGATGAAGGGCCTTTCATGATTGAAGAGCGCCGACTGATCGACACTGTGGCACAGGAGCTTGCGTTCGTTGTGGAACAGAAGTCCACGGGCCTGGAACGGCGCTGCCTGCAGGAACAGCTTCGCCACGCCGACCGGTTAGCAACTATCGGTCAGTTAGCCGCCGGGGTCGCCCATGAACTGAATGAGCCGCTCTCGACCATCGTCGGCTTTGCGCAACTCGCGGCTCGCAACGAACAACTCCCTGAGGACGCCAACAGAGATCTGCAGAAGATTGTCACCGCCGCGCTGCATGCCCGCAAGGTAATCAGAGAGCTTCTGGTGTTCTCGCGAGAAGCAACACCGGTCATGGTCAGCTGCAATCTCAACGAATTGATCAGGGATGGGTTGTTCTTCCTTGAGTCTCGTTTTGAGAAAGCCGGCATAACTCTTGTATGCGACCTTGATCCGCAACTCCCCATGATCAGTGCCGACCGTTCGAACATGCTGCAGATACTGACCAACCTTGTCGTTAATGCGGTACAGGCGATGCCAAAGGGAGGGCAGCTGACTATCGAGACGCGCACCGATGCCAGCACGATTGCACTCGTTATCACAGATACGGGTATCGGCATGGATGATCAGACGGTGCAGCGTATCTTCCACCCGTTCTTTACAACGAAGGAGGTGGATGAGGGAACCGGCCTTGGGCTCTCGGTCGTACATGGGATTGTAGTGTCTCACAATGGGACAATTGAGGTTGCCAGCGAGCCCGGTGAGGGCGCGCGGTTCACTATTCAGTTGCCGCGATACGATGTACTCCAGCCGGAGGAGAGATTCCACGATGCCTCAAGACAACGATAACGTGCGCATCCTGGTGGTTGACGACTCTCCGGATACACTTGAGGTGTTCACGCGTAACCTCTCGGGATGCGGATATCGGGTAGTGACAGCCCGTTCCGTGGCTGAAGCAACTCGCATTCTCGACAAATTGCCCGTTGATATTGTTGTGACCGACTACAAGATGCCACAGGTAGACGGTCTTGATCTCGTGCAGTACATTCATGAGCGGTTTGCCGACATTCAGATCATCATGATCACAGGCTATCCGTCAATCGGTAATGCGGTCAAAGCGGTGCGGCTGGGCGCAAGTGACTACCTGGAGAAACCGTTCACGGAGGACGAGTTGCTGGGAGCGATCGACCGGGCCTTGACCCGCCTGTATGAACGACGAGCCGCGGTTCAAGCCGTGCCCGTGTCGCCAACACCACAGTCGGGGCTGGTGGGCGAATCTGAGGCAATGCGTGAGGTATACCGCGCCATTACGCGGGCATCGACTACAGTCGCGCATGTGCTCATCACCGGAGAGAGCGGCACCGGAAAGGAACTGGTGGCCCGGGCAATTCACTATGCCAGCGACCGAGCCGCGTGTTCCTTTGTGCCGGTCAACTGCGGCGGTATTCCGGAGGGACTCCTGGAGAGCGAGCTGTTCGGTCATGTCAAAGGTTCATTTACTGGAGCAACGGAGTCCCGGATCGGGTTCTTCCAGGCAGCCGACCACGGCACGCTGTTTCTCGACGAGATCAGCGAGACCAGCATGAACATGCAAGTAAAACTGCTCCGTGTGCTGCAGGACAAGGAGGTTTCCATGGTGGGAAGCAGTGAACAGGAGAGAGTCGACGTTCGCATTATCGCCGCCACCAATAAGAATCTTGAAAGCCTGATAGCAAAGGGACGTTTTCGCGAAGACCTCTTCTTCCGTATCAGTGTACTGACCATTAACGTGCCGCCGTTGCGCACACGCGGCAATGACATCCTCCTTCTGGCTGGTCACTTTGCTCACAAGTATGCGCGCGAAGTCGACCGTGAGCCGGTTCAATTCAGCGAAGGCGCGATTCGAGTACTGAAGCACTATGCGTGGCCGGGCAATGTCCGTGAACTGGAGAATATCGTGCAGCGACTTACCGTCATGTGCGACCGTGAGGTGGTGGAGGCGGTCGATCTGCCGGCATTGATGAAAGACGGTGTAGCTGGGGGCCGGCCCGGATCGCTTCGCTCGCTTGCCGAAGTCGAGAGAGAACACGTCCGTCACGTACTTGAGAGTGTGAAGGGCAATAAGACTCGGGCGGCTGAACTGCTGGGTATCGATCGTAAGACGCTTCGCGAGAAGCTCAAAGATGATGTAAGGCCATATTCCGGATAGTACTGATTGGGGAGATTCTCCCCGGCGGTACATATATCCCCGATTTCATCATATGCAAGTCAAATCGCGCATTGTTCGTGTATTGTAGTATATTGGTCCAGTTTACTTGCTTTCTCCGGCATTGTAAGTCATTGACCTGTCAAACACAACCGTGGGCTTCTTGCACGACATCGTTGGTATGAAGTTCACATCGCATCGTTAGTCCAATCGGGCACACTCCTTGCTTATATGCTCCGCATTCATCTGGAATACAGCACAGACCAGATCTGTGCGTGTCAACATGATTCGGGTTGCCGTGCGATTTGCACGCTGAATGCGGAAGGGTGTATATGATGTCGGACAGTGTTACGGGCATTCTGGAGAAGCACGAAGACGGCCACGGTCATCTGATCGCCATTCTCCAGGAGATCCAGTCGGTTTACAGTTACCTGCCACGCAAGGCGTTAGAAGAGGTGGCACTCAAGACAGGGCGTTCGTTGACGGACATTTATGGGGTGGCAACGTTTTACAGCGCGTTTAGTCTGGAGCCGCGAGGCAAGCATCTGATTTCGGTCTGTCTCGGGACCGCATGTCATGTGCGCGGTGGTCCTGCTGTGGCCGAGGAGATCGAACAACAGCTTGGGATTAAGGCCGGTCAGACGACTGAGGATCGGGAGTTCTCGTTTGAGACAGTCAACTGCCTTGGGGCTTGTGCCCTGGGGCCCGTGGTGGTGGTCGACGGACACTATTTTTCCAAGGTCCGAACATCACACATCAAGGGCATTCTACAGAAGGCTCGTGA
>CAZXRO010000005.1:0-32675 GCA_964642435.1 uncultured Ignavibacteriales bacterium | reverse complement strand
TATGGTCTTGCCGGGATTACGCCACGTGTGGAAGGTGATGTCGCACCGTTTGTCGTGACATCGCCGGGTGTTCAGTTGTCACCATACGTTAGTGCCGGCTATATACAGGTCGGGGAGACGAGTGTTGATACCGTTCGGATCGATGCCGCCATCACGACTACTCAATCGTCAGTGGCCCTGCCGGTGCATGTTACTCTTGTTTCCGATGCTACCAGGGTGGTGTTGCCGATCAGGTACGATCCGGCGTTGCTGACTGCCGATTCGATCGTTCTGGGCGAGCAGTTACCCGAGGACATGCAAACATTGGTTGCAATCGACTCGATTCCAGGCCAGTTGCTCTTTAGGACTATGGTATCTGATTCGGCAGATCCAATTGTCGCCGGAGACTACCTGTGGGCCGATATCTATTTCACTACGGGCAGTCAGGTGGGCGAGGCCGCGGTAGATACGTTTGCGAATGACAGCGCGGCTGTGTTGGTCGAGGGCGTCCTGGGTGAGTATCGTTATCCTGAGGTCACCGCCGGAGCGGTGATAATCAGCGAGCCAACCTCTGTGGAGGAAGGGCCGATCGCAGTGCCTCGGGAGTTGGGTTTGCATCAGAACTATCCGAATCCGTTCAATCCTGCTACGACCATCGGCTTTTCGCTCCCCCGTCGGTGCGCCGTTCAACTGCTGGTATACAATATACTCGGGCAGGCCTCGGCTACCTTGATCGACCGGGTGTTGCCGGCCGGTGACCACGAGGTCATCTGGGACGGCAGACTTGACACGGGGCAGTCGGCGCCGACGGGAATCTACTTCTACCGTTTGGTTACTGCGGATCGAAATATCGTTCGCAAGATGCTGCTGCTGAAATAGCCGCGCCTGATTGGGATCGGCTGCGTTGCGACCTCCATGATTCGATTAACTTCATCCAAACAGGAATCTTTTCGTCAATCCTCGCGTACAGCAATGTAGTTAAACAGGCTGCATTTTTTGTGCGCAAGGAGGACATATGAAACCGACGAAGCTGGTGTTTGCAATCGGCCTTCTGGTTGTTATGACGGTCTCGGGTGTATTGGCCGCTAATGAAGGGCGGATCTATGGCAGGATTATCACGGTCGATGGGGACTCCTTTGAGGGGCTGATTCGATGGGACAAGAACGAGGCCAGCTGGGTTGATGTTCTCAACGGCAACAAGGAACTGGATGAGTCCCTGGTAGACGAGTTCGCCTCTGAGGGACGGAGGAAGTACTCCGACCGGGGAGCGAAAATCGAGTTTTTTGGATTGACCATAAATCGTGACGAGGGGAGCGTTTTCCGCTTCTCAAACAACGCCGAGTCTGGTATGCGGTTTGGCCATATCAAACGCATGGAGGTGATCGGTAACGATGAGGTTCTGGTGATCCTGAAGTCGGGGGAGGAGGTGGAACTCAGCGGAGGATCCACAGACATCGGGTCGAGTATTCGCGAGATCGTCATTGAGGATGAGGACGAGGGTGAGATCGAGTTCGTGTGGGAAGATATTGAGGCTATCGAGTTGATGTCCGCCGATACCGATATGCAGTCCAGTTTCGGCGATCGCCTCTATGGTACACTCACGACCCGTCGCGGAGAGACATTCACCGGCTATGTCTGCTGGGATATGGATGAAATCTTCACTGAGGATATTCTTGATGGTTCGGAGAAGAACCGGAGTCGCAAGATTGAATTTGGCAAGATTAGGGCAATTGAGCGCTATAGCTCCAATGGTGCGATGGTGACGCTGGCTAACGGTGAGGATGTTCTGCTGCGGGAGTCGAATGATGTCGATGACAGCAACCGCGGGATTGTCATTGGCGATCCTGGATTTGGGCAGGTCACGGTAGATTGGGACGAATTCGATCGGCTTGAATTCAGTGTTCCGAAGCGGGATATCGGGTATGATGATTTCGATGGTGGCAGGAAGCTATACGGCACAATCTACACCGAAGATGGCGATTCCTTCACGGGCGAGATCATTTGGGATGCCGACGAACAATATACGTGGGAGATACTCGATGGTGAGTATCACGATGTAGAGTTTGACATCGAGTTTGGTTTGATCAAGGCGATCGAGAAGAAGTCCTATCGTTCTTCCCTGGTGACGGTTGCTGACGGACGGGAATTCAGGCTCCGAGGGTCCAATGATGTCGATGAGGACAACAAGGGGATTTTCGTGAAGCTGGACAATGGTGACAAGGCTGAGGTCACGTGGGATGATTTTGACCGGGTGGAATTCCGGCGTTGATTTAGATTCAGACTACTTGCAATCGGAGATACACAGCAGAAAGTGGCGAGACAAGCTCAGGCGGTCTCGCCATTTTCTTTGCCGTCCAGCGTGGGGGGCGGGAATGAATGATGCGTCGGTGTGATTGGAGTCTTGCAAGTGAGAAAGCCCCGCTCGAAGTGGAGCGGGGCCTTGGTTTTCAGACTCGAATTGACGGGGGCCTGAAGAATCTTTGGTCAGGGAGCCAGTAAGTTAGTTCAGCTCCATCATTTTCTTGCGTTCTTTGAGATCATCGATATGTGCGAGTGCGATATCGAGATCCCGCTTCGCTTTCGGGTTTCCCTTGGCGACTTTGACGAACGCCTGCCAGGCTGAGATATTGCGGTCGATAGCATCCGGATCGGAGGACTCAATGGCGACAGCGTAGTTGTAGGCGGCGCGGAATTTCTGTGGATCGGCCTTCAGGGCCTTATCGTACATATCAGCCGCCTTCATGAAATTCTCCTGGTTCAGATAGATCTGTCCCAGGGCGAAATAGGCGTTGTAGTTGCTACTTCTGACCTTGATCGACTGCTGGTAGGCATTGATAGCTTCGGTGGTCTTGTCCTGATTTTCGTAGGCCTTGCCGATCATGAACCAGGTCAGGAAATCGCCGCCGCCATTGTCGTGGCAGGCTTTCAGCGAGGTGATCACGTTGTCGTACTGACGTTGCTTGTAGTAGACCTTGCCCAGCTCTTTGTAGAGATCGGCATTATCGGGGGTCAGTTCGATTGCCTTCGTGAAGGCCAGTTCGGCCTCAGCGTACTTCTTCAGAGCGTAGTTGACGCGTCCAAGATTCAGCCAGGCATCGACATTCTGCGGATCCTTGTCGGTGGCGGTTTGGAAGGCGCCGAGAGCTTCAGCGAAGTTACTGGTTTGGAAATGCGCAGCACCGAGATTGATGTATGCATCGACATAATCCGGATCGACGCTGATAGCCTGCCTGAACGCCAAGATAGCGTCGGCAAATTTGCCGGCCTGCATAGACTCAACGCCGATATTGAAACTCTCCTTAGCCTCGGTTTCATCAGCGGCAGCTTTGTCTGCCCCCAGGCCGAGTACGATTGCAAAAGCCAGAACCAGCCCGACACTGATCATCTTGGCTAAGTTTGTATTACGCATGCATTCTCCCTTCGAATATGTTGCTTGGACGTCTTGACAGTTTTACACGTTTGAGACGAAAATGATCCGGTAAGTGTCTACAGTGATTTGCGGTGCTCTTCAAGAGCCTGCTTGACTTCCGGATGCTTCAGAGCGAGAATTCGAGCGGCCAGGACAGCGGCATTCTTGGCCCCGGGGGAGCCGATTGCGACTGAGGCCACAGGAATCCCGGGCGGCATTTGGGCGATCGCGAGAAGCGAGTCCAGCCCACCGAGAGCGGCCGGTATGGGGACGCCAATTACCGGGAGATTGGAGTGTGCTGCGGCCGTGCCGGGCAGAGCGGCGGCCAGACCGGCCATGGCCACAATGACCTCATATCCGTTGGATTCGGCTTCGCCTGTGAGCCTGGCTGTTTGCTCCGGGTGTCGATGCGCTGAGGAGACCTTAATATCACCATGCAGTTTGAATGCTTCCAGTTGGATACGGCATTTCTCGGCGTACTCCATGTCCGATTCGGACCCGATTACTATCAAAACCTTTGCCATGGTTCCTCTTCTTTCTTAGTCGACTGAGCGTCCGGCTCTCGCGCCGATGTCTTTGCGGTAGTGCGCCCCGTCGAATTTAACCTTATCAACAATCTTGTAAGCGCGTGTGATCGCCTTTGGCAGTGACTTGTCATAGGCCATAACGCCCAAGACCCGCCCTCCATTGGTAAAGAAGCGGTTTCCTTTGCGTGATGTTCCCGCGTGGAAGATGAAAGCCCGGTCGTCCTGGAGTTGCAGGCCATTGATGGGCACCCCCTTTTTGTACTTTCCGGGATACCCCCTGGAGGCCATGATGATGCAGACAGCGGACTCCTCGTGCCAGTCAAGTTTACCGAATGAGGCCAGTTTGCCATTAACGGTTGCCAGCATGAGATCGGCCAGGTCTGACTTCAGCAGGGGCAGGACCACCTGGGTTTCGGGATCACCGAACCTGACATTGTATTCGAGCACACGCGGTCCTTCGGGAGTCATCATCAGCCCGGCGTAGATAATGCCACGATACCGAATACCCTCGGCTTTGAGGCCATCGACGGTGGGAATCAACACGTGTTCTTCGATATCTCTGAGCATGTCATCATCGACAAACGGCACGGGGCAATAGGCTCCCATGCCGCCGGTGTTCGGGCCCTTGTCGCCATCGAATGCCTGCTTATGGTCCTGACTAGGGAGCAATGGCAGGAAGGTCTTGCCATCGCAAATGGCCATGATCGACAGTTCCTGGCCTTTGAGGAAGGACTCGATGATCACCCGTTTTCCGGCCTTACCGAAAATCTTCTTGGCCATCATGTCGTCAAGCGTCTGGGTCGCTTCTTTGATGCTCTTGACAATAACGGCACCTTTGCCTGCCGCCAGGCCATCGGCCTTGATGACAATCGGAAATTCGACTGACTTGCAGAATCCAACGGCTTCGGAGATGCTGTCGAACACTTTGAATGGGGCGGTTGGAATGTGGTACTTGCGCATGAATTCCTTGGCGAAGACCTTGCTTCCTTCCAGGCGAGCGCCATCTTTGTCCGGGCCGAAGATGCGCAATTTGCGTTTTTGGAATTCATCGACTATACCGGCCGCAAGTGGATCCTCGGGGCCCACGACGGTCAGGCCGATCTTATTGCGGAAGGCGAAGTCACACAGACCTTTGATGTTGTCCGGTTCGATGTTAATACACTTGGCTCCCTGGGTGATGCCGCCATTGCCGGGAGCGCAGAAGATCTTATCGATCTTCTTGCTTTGCTTGAGCTTCCAGACCAGCGTGTGTTCGCGGCCTCCGGAGCCTATGATGAGTGCTTTCATTCCCATTTGTTTATCCCACGTAAAGGTCGAATAATACTCGATCCATACGCTTTTTCAAGTGCTTTTTTCTGAAGCGCATACCGTTAGTCCGTGTGGGCGGACATTTCGGGTTCGTCTCGGGTGTATTGAGGGCTCGTCTGGACGGTCACGGGATGAACGATGAGGCGATTGACAAAGACCGGGGACGAAAATATTGACAAAGCACTATTTAATGTGTTTCTTCAGGCTTTCGAGTGCGAACGCTCTGAGCGGTGAACGAACTTAGGGCGTGGCACGTCTGAATGGCAGTGGGAAAGTAGGATCAACTGTTGAGGACATATTCTATGAAATGGATTGCCACGGTGATGGCCCTTGCGCTGGTTGTGATGCTCTCGCAGCCGGCAGCTGCGCAGGATGATTACGAGTTTGTTGACATTCTTGAGGTGAATTTCTACGGTGGTATTGGTATTCCGGTTGGCGGCATCACTGAGTACCAGGACAGTGTTGGCGCGAAGATCGGGCCTTCGGTAGGTATTGATATCGGCTACTTCCTGAAGCCAAATGTCGTGCTTGGCTTTTCGTTCATGTACACGCGGATGGGGCATGATGATGTTGCCGTTCTCGAGGACGAGGGCTTGTACCACAGGTTGTACAATCCGAATATTTACTTGAAGTACTACTTCCAGGGCGAATCCAATCTTGAGCCGTATCTTAAGGCTCATGTTGGTCTTGAGCATCCGAAGTTCACGACTTTCGCCAGGCATCAGGAAGGGGATCGTTTTCGTGAGTTGTCCTACGGTGCCGCTTTCGCCTTTGGATTTGGTGCCGGGCTGTTCTACTTCACGTCTGACTGGGGTGGAATATTTGTCGAGGGTAACTATCATTACGCCTTCACCGAGGACAACACCAAGGAGTATGGTCTCGAAGAGATCACATTCGGAGAGAATCTTTCGACAATTGACCTGCATGCCGGTTTGCGGATACTGTTCGGAGAAGGATAAAGATTTGCTAAATCGAGAGTTTCCGGCCCGTCCTGCGTGAGCGCGACGGGCCTTTTTCTTGTTGCTCATCATCGGGATGGGCGGGTACATATACACCATGTCAGAGATAAAAATACTGGTTGTTGATGATGAAGACAGCCAACGGGAGTTGCTGGCCGGTTTTCTCCGGGGCAAGGGCTTTGCGGTAACGTGTGCAGCTAACGGACCCGAGGCTATTGAGGCGTATCGGGGCGTCTTTGCTCCTGTCGCCCTGCTGGATATGAAAATGCCCGGTATGGATGGTATCGAGCTGCTGGGTGAGCTGCGGGCGATCAACCCGTTTCTCCAGGCCATTGTTCTGACCGCGTTCGGGTCTGTTGAGACAGCCGTTAGAGCCATCAAGGCCGGTGCCTGGGATTATCTGACCAAGCCAATCGAGGATCTCGACGAACTGCTGATCAAGTTACACAGGGCGGCGCAGCAGAATCAGCTCGTTGTCAGCAACCAGGTGCTCCGTGAGAGACTCCAAGAAGTCTTTCCGGCCACCGAGATTATTGGTGAGTCACCCGCGATTAGAGAGGTGCTCAAGCTGATCGGGCTGGTTGCAGCCCGCGATACCACGGTGCTCATCACCGGTCCTTCGGGTACGGGCAAGGAGTTGGTAGCGCGAGCCATTCACTCACTGTCGGAACGTTCCGAGAAGCCGCTGGTGACCATCAATTGTGCTGCCTTTCCGGAGACGCTGCTTGAGTCGGAATTGTTCGGGCACGAAAGAGGCGCATTTACCGGTGCTGACCAGGCGCGTCAGGGGCGGTTTGAACTGGCCGACGGGGGGACGTTGCTGCTTGACGAGGTGGGCGAGATGCCACCCTCGATGCAGGCCAAGCTGCTTCGTGCCATTGAGGATAAGACGGTTCAGCGGCTCGGCAGCACGACACCAATCGCGCTCGATCTGCGGATACTGGCGGCAACGAACCGGGATCTGGAGACCATGGTCGGTGATGGCACCTTTCGGCAGGACCTGTACTATCGGTTGAATATCATGCGTATCGATCTGCCGTCGCTGGCGGAACGTCGTTCAGACATTCTTTTGCTGGCGCAGAGTTTCATTGACCGTCTCAATATGAAGACAGGGCGACACATCAAGGGAGTTTCCCCGGAGGCGGCGAGGCTGCTCACCAACTATGACTGGCCGGGTAACGTTAGGGAACTGGAAAATGTGATTGAGCGGGCGGCTATCCTCGCCGGGACAGATATGATCACGCCGGAATACTTGGGCGGTCTCAAGGTTGAGGGCAAACCTGCGGCGCAATCACAGTTGGTACCGATCTCCGAGATGGAGAGCCGTCACATTCGCTATTGTCTGGATCAGATGGATTGGAATCTGGCTGCCACAGCCGAGGTTCTGGGCATACACCGAAATACACTCCGAGCCAAGATAAAAGAGTACGGACTCAGCCGCGACTGATTGCTGGCTTCGTGGTCTGCCCGTATTCTGTGCGCCTGTTCTGAGTAGCGCACAAAAATAGTGCGCTCACCTTCCCGCGATCCTTTCGATGAACATCCTATCTCATTGTCTAATAATCAGATCGGCCGTTGGGCACGTCATTTGTATAACGGTTGAGTGGATGACAGTGTTAACAGGAGACAGATAGATGAGAACGCGCATATCCTTGATAGCTCTGCTGCTGGCCATGTTCGCATTTCTGGCCGGATGTGACAGCGACGGTGACGATATAGTGAACCCATATCCCGAGCCGCCCCAAGGTGTCTTCAGCGTGACGGCTGATGGTGCTGTCGAGTTGTATTGGACAGGGCCGTATCGGAGCGACATCGTGGAGTACGTGGTATATCGCTCGCTGGAGGAAACCACCGGGTACGAGGAAATCGGTCGTCGCGACGCCATCCCGAATCCGGACCTCGACTTGATCTACTATGAGCCGGGATTCGTGGACAACTCGGCGATTAATGGTGTGACGTACTGGTATGCGATTTCATCGGTGGATCGATATGGTCGGGAGTCGTTGCTTTCGGCTGAGAACGTCCTTGATACGCCGCGTCCGGACGGAACGGTCAAGCTTTACGATTCGAATGCTCAGCCGGCCTGGGCGGGGTTTGCTATGGATGACGCAGAGATAGTTCCCTGGAATGATGCTGCCGCTGATGTGTACGTATGGGTGGATGGCGGCATATTCTGGCTGATGGCTGGACGGGCTGGTACGGATATGCAGGACATGGGGTATACGTATGATTTTGCGGACATTGGGTATGCGCCTGATGATGGCTGGGTGCAGGTGCGCCAGCTCGAGTTGATTACGGGGCATACGTATGTGATCTGGACGGAAGATTACAACTACGCCAAGCTTCGCGTGACGAATATAGGTTCGACCTCGGTTGATTTCGAGTGGGCCTATCAAACGGATACAGATAATCGCGAGCTGTCACCGGGCGTTCCTGATGAGGACGATGCGGTGATCAGCGATGCGATAGACTTGGGCCATCAGGCGGTCCAGGAAGGAAGGTAACTGTTATGTATCGCAAGACTCTTATGCTGATAATGGCGCTGGCCATGATGCTGGTGCTAACGCCGGCGACGCGAGCCGATGACGGCCAGCCGTATGGCGATGACGATTATGCGTGGTATGACCGGGTGAAGGTTGATCGGTATCTCGATGTCGAGGTATGGACCAACCATTCCGATGGCGAATACTATATCGGTGACAAGATTTCCATTTACTTCAGGGTGAATTCGGATGCTTTCGTCGCGATTTATGCGATCGACACCGAGGGTCGGGTCAGCCTGCTGTATCCGAGCCAGCCAGGGCAGGATAATTTTGTGTACGGTGGCGTGACCAACCGTCTTCCTGGGGAGGGTGCGGACTACGACCTGGTCGTTACCGGTCCTGAAGGGGTGGAGAACATCCAGGTGATTGCGTCGCGTGAGCGGTTCCCTATCCCTGACTGGTACGGTGTCTCCGGGCTGGTATGTGACTGGGAAGACCGTTTTGATTTCATGGATCATCTCAATCGCAAGTACTTCGTCGCTTATGACGGCCAGCGTTTTGCGTGGGATCGCACGGCGGCGTATGTAAACCAGTGGGAGGAAGTCTATTTCCGCCCGGTGTATTATCCGTCGTATCCGTCCTGGGTGGCCTGTGGCAACGTATACATAGACTATCCGATTGGTGGTTCGGTGTATGTCAACGGTATCTACTGGGGATGTGCGCCGCTGTATATTCCGCGGGTTTATGTGGGTTGGCATACGGTAACCGTGTATGATCGCTGGGGGTATTGCTGGGAATCCGACGTACATATCACGCGGTATAATACGCTGGTGCTGGATCATTACGTGGTCAGAACGAATCCGGCCAATACCTCGAAGTACAAAGAGGTTCGTTCTGTGGGATACCGTGATCCGGTGACGAACGGTTATCCGGACTATCAGGCCAAGTACCAGAAAGTTGTCAAGCAGACAACGACCGTGACCAAGAAGGACTCGCGGACAATCGTAGCCGGCCGTGACGCCAAGTCATATACTGCGGAGCCGGGTGAGAACAGCTACAAGATACTGAATACGAGCAAGAAGCATGCTCGCGGCAACACCGAGGTGGTCAAGAGTGGTCGGGGTTATCAATCGGCCGGGTTGACCAACGAGGGCTCGAGCGTGTACTCTGGCAGCAGGAGTGGTTACAAGACGAGCGGTTCGGTCGACAGGGGCGGATACAAGGCGACCACGCCGCGTTCCGGAAGCAGCTATGATCGTGATGTGAAGACGCGTGACAGATACCGCGTGGACGACTACGGTAGCCGCAGCACGGCCAAGGGGTCAGGCAACACCTACGACAAGGGCCGTACGAGTGAATCGACCAGTGGTGGCTACTACCAGAAGAAGAGTGGCAGCTCCAAGACGACCGGGCGCAGTGGCGGTTACAAGGCCAAGACACCGTCGTCGTCCTCAGGGAGTTCGGGGACCTATAAGCGCTCGACACCAAGTTCCAAAGGCAGCAGTAGTAAGTCCACCGGAGGCTCGTACCGCAAGAGTGGTGGAAGTTCCACCCAGAGCAAGGGTTCATCGAGCTCTACTGGTGGAAGCAAGTCGTCCTCGTCATCGTCTTCTTCGAGCAAGAAGAAGCGCTGAGAGAGGTGCTGGCGAGGGTGTTGTCAGGTGTGTGTAGATAGTGGACAGGGAGGAGTTGGTTATGTTTAAGCGGTTGTTGACATATGCAAGTTGCGCCGTGCTGGCGCTCGCGCTGGCGGCGCCGGTCGGTGCGGTCAAGAAGGAGAAGAGCGACAAGAAGGCCAAGCTGACCCAGGTGGATACAAAGAAGAAGGTCAGTGATGTCAAGAAGAAGACGAGCACGACGCCGGCGGCGAAAGCCAAGGTGAAGAAGGCTCCGGTCAAGGGTCGCTATGATACGTTTGTCGACAAGAACAACAACGGGATCGATGACCGCAAGGAGCAGTTGAAGCAGAAGAAGGACCCTGCGAAGACCAAGACTGAGACGACGAAGAAGAAGGAGAACAAGAAGTAGTATCAGCTACGACTTGAGTTATCCTGCTGCGATACGACAGTTAGAGCCCCGATGAGCGCCTGATGCCATCGGGGCTTTCCTTTGTGGATGAGTCGCTAAATGTCGCTAAGTAGTCTGTCGGATGCCGGTCATTTCGCGAGCGAGTAGCTCAGTAGCTCCATGCGATTGGCGAGGTACACCGTGAACCCCTCAAGCGTGTATTCCTCGGCCTTGACAATACCCAGGTTGGGATGTGCCCAGATTTCACCGACGGTGATATTGAATATGGCGGTGACACGGTAGTGATAGCATTCGAACTGACCGGCTGGGACGGTCACCGTCTCGCTTGTGGCGTCGACGTGGACGGTGAAGTCCTGGAGGGGATAGGTGTCGCCGGCAGTGGCGGGGTATTTTAGCGTGAGATACTTTGTGCCGGGGGGATCATAGAAGGCGCTGTCCCAGGCCCACAGACCATCGCTTTGGTTAGAGGCGACCAAAGTGTCTCCCATGACCTCATCGACGACCAACGCCCAGAGCCAGCCGTCCATGACGGTGTCTTTGACGACCTCGGTGAAGCCGGTGTCCACACTGACTATGGCGCCGGAGGAGCTGAACTGAGTCACTATTCCCTCGAATAGGTTGCCGACGGTCAGGTCCTGAATCACGGAGTCCTCGGTGATCTCAGGGCAATCGGCCGGCGGAGCGCCTCCCTGGAAGACATACGCGACAAGGGCGGTCATGTCCGAGATATTGATGGTTTCGTCGGCATTGACATCGGCTTCCTCCGGGCACTCGGGCGTGGCCCCACCGCTGAAGAGAAAGCTGGTGAGGAAGGTGACATCGGAGATATTGATAGCATCGCCAGGATCGTAATCGACATTGCCGCGAATGCCGATGCAGCAGTCCTGGGCGCTGGCGGTGACGGCCAAGAGGGTTAGGGCGAGAATAAGAGAAAGCGTGGTTTTCATACGATCATCCTGCGCAGCATAGCGGATTGCGGGTGCGATTGGTAACCTTGACTGTCTCAATATAAGGCGCGAGTCAATTATGTCAAAGCAAACCCGGAATGAGGTGGTAGTGGAACGGGGTAAGTCAATTACGGAGTGCAATTTGAGGATCAATTATGCTTGACTCTGGTTATAAAGTCTATAGATTGTTAGCAGTCTGTCAGTGCGGCTGCCAAATTGGCAGTCGCACTGTTTAGGTGAAGTAATATGGCATTTGAGAATCTCACAGAGCGAGAAAAGCAGGTTCTCGGCAACCTGATAAGTTACTATATCCGGTCGGCAGATCCGGTGGGATCGCGGGTTATTGCTAACAAGTTCAAGATGGGAATATCATCGGCGACGGTTCGTAACACGTTGCAGGACTTGGAGGAACTCGGGTTAGTGGAGCAGCCGCACACGTCGGCTGGTCGGATCCCGACCGATCTGGGCTATCGCGTGTATGTCGACTACCTGTTGAAGCCGGAGGATCTTACGGAGGAGGAGAAGCAGGTCATTCGCAGTACTCTGCTTCGCGAAGGGCGTGGGATTGACGATATTCTCGGGCAGACGAGTCACATTCTGGGGGATATTACAAACCAGCTCGGTGTTACCATAGCGCCGCAGTTTGACCGTGGACAGTTGACCAGCTTGCGGCTGATTCCGGTGGCCGAAGACCGCGTTATGGTGGTGGTGGTGGTCCAGTCCGGATTGGCCAAGAGTGTGATTCTTGAGGTAAAGACCCAGGTTGATCAGCAGTCGCTGCAGGATGTGGAGGGGGTTCTGAACGAACGTCTGGCCGGTTTGACGTTGGGGGAGATTCGTCGGACAATCGACCAGCGACTGGCCGGTGTGCGGGACAAGGGACGGTTGATTAACTTGATTGTGGATTCCAAGGAGAAGATCTGGACTGATGGTAGCAAGACGGACATCCGGTTGGCGGGTGCAGACCATTTGTTGAGCCAGCCGGAGTTCAGTGACCGTGAGCGGATTTCGGGATTGGTGCGACTTTTGGAGGACGGGCGGATTCTCAGTGATTTCCTTCGTCAGGCAAAGAAGGAAGGACTGATAATTTCGATCGGGCGCGAGAATAAGTTCAGCGAGATATTCGATTGTTCACTGGTGACCTCATCGTATCAGGTGGGTGATATCAGTGGCACGATTGGTGTAATAGGGCCGACCCGAATGGCCTATTCCAAGTTAGCCTCGGTGGTGGAATACACTGCGAGGACGATTACGGACGTACTTGCCGGTATTGATCATCGAAAGGAAGATGAATCTTCATGAGCGAGAAAGACGAACGGAATATCGACGTTACTGAAACTGAAGAACAGACTTCGGAGCAGCCAGGGCCTGCTGGCGAGAAAGCAAGTGACGCTGCAGGCGATGACAACGAAGCACGGGACGAATCTGCCGGGGGGGCCGATGAGAACGTATCGGAGGCTGAGGTGCCTGAAGCTGAGGTATCTGAAGTAGAGCGGTTGCAGGCGCGAATCGACGAGCTTGAAGATCAGCTGCTTCGTGTTGCGGCAGATTTTGAGAATTACCGCAAGCGGACGTTGCGGCAGTATGAGCAGCAGGTCAAGCAGGCCAATGAGCGGTTACTCAGTGATCTGCTGGAGATAGTCGACAACTTTGAGCGAGCGCTCTCCGCGGAGAATGGTGAGTCGGCACCGGCTTCATTCCGCAAGGGGGTGGAGATGATTTTCGTGCAACTGACGACCTTGTTGGCGAAGTATGATGTCACTCCGATAGAGGCGGTGGGGCAGCCGTTTGACCCGAATCTGCACGAGGCCGTGATGCAAGTGGAGTCGGAAGAGTACGACGAGGGCGTAGTTGCCTTTGAGGTGAATAAGGGATACATGTTGGGCGACAGGGTACTTAGGCACAGCAAGGTTGGCGTGAGCAGGGGGTAGGCGGTCGGTTGCCTCAGGAATTCGCGAATGATGTTGGTATGACATAGAGACACAGGAGATGTAAGGTATGGGTAAGATAATTGGTATTGATCTGGGGACAACAAACTCATGCGTGGCGGTTCTCGAAGGTAAGGACCCGGTCGTGATTCCGAACCAGGAAGGCGCCCGCACGACACCTTCGGTGGTGGCCTTTGCCAAGGACGGAGAGCGCCTGGTGGGTGCTGCGGCCAAGCGACAGGCGGTTACCAATCCCGAGAACACGATCTACTCGATCAAGCGCTTCATGGGACGCCGGCACAACGAGGTGTCATCGGAAGAGAAGATTGTCCCGTACTCGGTGGTTGCCAGTGACAGCGACGGTGTCGAGGTCGAGGTAAAGGACAAGCGCTATGCTCCGCCGGAGATTTCCGCGATGGTGCTTCGTTACCTGAAGAAGGCAGCAGAGGATTATCTGGGATCAGAAGTCACGCAGGCGGTTATAACGGTGCCGGCCTATTTCAATGATTCTCAGCGTCAGGCCACCAAGGATGCGGGCAAGATCGCCGGGCTGGAAGTACTTCGCATCATCAATGAGCCGACGGCGGCCTCGCTGGCCTATGGTTTGCAGAAGAAACAGAACCGCAAGATCGTTGTCTATGATCTGGGTGGTGGCACGTTTGATGTCTCGATCTTAGAGATCGGCGACGGAGTGTTCGAGGTGCGGTCAACCAATGGCAACACGCATCTGGGCGGTGATGATTTCGATCAGCGGATTATGGATTGGATGGCTGACGAATTCAAGAAGGAGTCGGGCATTGATCTGCGGAAGGATCGTATGGCCCTGCAACGCCTGCGTGAGGCGGCGGAGAAGGCGAAGATCGAGCTATCCTCGACTTTGCAGACCAACATCAATTTGCCATTTGTCACGGCTGACCAGTCCGGGCCGAAGCATCTGGATTTGACGTTGTCGCGCTCGAAGTTCGAGGCGATCACCGACGATTTGTTGCAGAAGACGGTGCAACCGTGCAAGGCGGCGCTGGCCGATGCCAAGCTGACGATGAATGACATTGAGGATGTGGTGCTGGTTGGTGGCATGACCCGTATGCCGCGGGTGGTCGAGTTGGTCAAGGAGCTATTCGGTCGCGATCCGCACAAGGGCGTGAATCCTGATGAAGTGGTGGCGATCGGTGCCGCTATCCAGGGTGGAGTTCTGGCCGGAGACATGAAGGACATCGTGTTACTCGATGTTACCCCTCTTTCGCTGGGTATCGAGACTCTGGGTGGCGTGATGACCAAGTTGATCGACCGCAACACGACCATTCCCACGAAGAAATCGCAGATATTCTCAACTGCAGAGGATAACCAGCCGGCTGTCTCGATCCACGTGTTGCAGGGCGAGCGGCAGATGGCGGTGGACAATCGGACGCTGGGCCGGTTTGAGCTGGTGGGGATTCCGCCTGCGCCACGTGGAATGCCGCAAATCGAGGTGTCATTTGATATTGATGCCAATGGTATCGTGCACGTGAGTGCGAAGGATCTTGGCACGGGCAAGGAGCAGTCGATCAAAATTGAGGCGTCCTCGGGTTTGTCCGATCAGGAAGTCGATCGCATGGTGGATGATGCCGAGCAGCATGCCGAGGAAGATAAGAAGAAGGCCGAACTGATCCAGCTTCGCAACGAGGCGGATCAACTGGTCTACCAGACGGAGAAGACACTCAAAGAACATGGCGACAAGGTAGGCGAGGACGAGCGCAAGAAGATCGAGGATGCGGTTGAGAAGCTCAAAGAAGCCCAGAAGGGTGAGTCGGCTGAATCCATAACGACGGCCAAAGAGGAACTGATGGCTGCCTCTCATAAACTGGCTGAGCAGATGTATCAACAGGCGCAGCAGCAACAACAGGCTGGCGGTGCCGCTGAGGGTACTGGGGGTGGTCAGGCATCGGAGTCGGGTGATGAGAAAAAACCTGACGAGGGTGCAGTTGATGCCGATTTTGAGGTTGTCGACGACGACAAGAAGTAAGCTGGAGCCAGATGTCAAAGCGTGACTACTATGAGGTCCTGCAGGTTGAGCGGACGGCGACCGAGGACGAGATCAAGACAGCTTATCGCAAGCTGGCCATGAAATATCACCCGGATCGGAACCCGGGGGACAGCAGCGCCGAGGATAGGTTCAAGGAAGCGACCGAGGCATACGAGGTCCTCAAGGATTCCCAGAAGCGCCAGATGTATGACCAGTACGGTCATGCCGGGCTCGGTCAGGGAGGAATGGGCGGTTTTGGCGGTGGATTTGCCGGATTTGATCTGTCCGATGCGCTGCGGGCATTCATGCGCGATTTTGGTGGCGGCGGTGGTTCCATATTCGATGATCTGTTCGGCATGGGTGGGGGACGAAGGCAACGTCGCAACCGTGGCGAGGATCTTCGTATTCGCCTGTCACTGACCCTGGAAGAGATCAACGAGGGGGTGACCCGAAAGCTGGATGTCAAACGGCTTACGCACTGCGAGGCGTGCAACGGCTCCGGGGTAGCGGCGGGATCCTCGAAGAAGACCTGTCCGCAATGCAAAGGAGCCGGCCAGGTTCGGCAGATAACTCGAACACTTCTGGGGACGGTCCAGCAGGTCTCCACGTGCAATATGTGTCGTGGTACCGGTGAGATCATATCGGATCCCTGCAAGGTGTGTCACGGTGAGGGGCGTGTCCGTGGTTCCTCGCAGGTGACGGTGAAGGTTCCTCCCGGAGTTGCTACCGGCAACTACATGACGATCGACGGCATGGGGAATGTGGCCGCGGGGCCGGGGGAGCCGGGCGACCTGTTGGTTGTGTTCGAGGAAAAGGAGCATGAACATTTTACCCGTCATGGAGACAATATCATCTGCGAAGTACCTGTTCCTTTCACGACGGCCGCGCTCGGCGGCGAGGTAACAGTACCCGGATTGGAGGGTGAGCAGAAGATCAAGATTGCATCGGGGACACAGCCAGGCAAGGTGATCAAGCTTCGTGGCAAGGGGTTGCCGCATGTGAATCAGCACGGGCGTGGAGACCAGTTGGTACAGGTGGTTGTCTGGGTACCTACGAAGTTGTCATCTGAAGATAAAGAGCTACTCCGGAAGCTGGATGCTTCGCCATCGGTGAAACCTCCTGAAGCGAGTCGGTCCTTCTTCCAGAAGCTCAGGGAGACGCTGGGCGTATGATGGATGACAGCACACAGCCGGGTGTCTATATTGAGGCGAGAATTGAGTTGCCTCGGATGGTTGCAGATGTGGTCTGTGACTATATTGTGGAGAATATTTCCTCCGGGCTGGTACTTGAAGAGGAAGAAGGGTCTGAGTTTCTGGGGATCATCTTTTACGTTCGGACGGATGCAGAGACTGAGTATCGTCCAGTTTTGGAGGCCTATTTGAAGCGGTTTATCGGCGATGGCATCGACCAGCTACCGGAGATTCGGGAACGTGTTATCCGCGACGTTGAGTGGGAGGAGAATTACAAACAATCGGTGCGTCCGCTCTTGCTGGCCAGCGATGTCGGGGTTCGTCCTCCGTGGGCGGAGCCTGTCGACGGTGCAGTGTATGATTTGATCCTTGAGCCGCGGATGGCTTTCGGGACGGGCACTCACGAAACAACCCGTTCGTGCCTGAAGGCGATCAGGGAGACCTTTGAGCCGGGGCAGCGCTTTTTGGACCTGGGTTGCGGCTCGGGTATTCTGTCTTTGCTGGCGGCCAAAATGGGGGCCTCGTACATCAAGGCTATCGACTATGATCTTACTGCCGTGGACAACTGCAAGGAAAATCTCGCGGTTAATGGCGTCACCACACCCTGTGATGTCCTGTTTGGTTCAATCGAGAAAGTGCAGGGTGACGATCCTTATGATTTCGCATGTGTGAACATCATCAAGGCCACGATCCTTCCCATTTTAGCGCGTCTGAAGGGGTCGGTACGGCCAGGAGGAACGCTGGTACTGTCCGGTTTGCTGGCCCGCGAGCAGGATGAGATATGTGAGCAATTGCATGAGCTTGACCTGGTCAACTACGTCATTGTGCCGGATAACGAGTGGGTCACATTCGTGATTACTCGTATGTAGGATTATGGAAGCACCCGTTTTTTATGCCCCGCCGGATCGTGTTGAAGGTGATACGATCGTCTTGCCACCAGAGGAAGCGCACCATGCCAAACAGGTGTTACGGCTGGCGGTCGGTGATGCGGTAATGGTGGTTGATGGCGAGGGGCTTGCATATCGGGGGGCAATCAGCGATTTGAAAGTGAAGCGCTCGGCGCTGGTGCAGATCCACGATCGGCTTCGCGGGTTGGGCGAGCCAATGGTGAAACTGACTCTTGCGGCGGGGCTTTCTACGGCTCATAAGTTTGATACGATAGTTCAAAAGGGTACAGAATTGGGCGTAACTCGGTTTGTGCCGCTTGTGACCGAGCGATCTAAGGTGACGCTGGACCCGAGAAGAGCTTCGACCCGAGTTGCGCGACTGGCCAAGGTGGCTCTTGCCGCGATGAAGCAGTGCCGGCGGTCGGTTCTTCCACAGATAGGACAGCCGATCTCCCTGGATGATTTCCTCTCTGAGACAGACCGGTCCGATTCATTGCTGATGTTTCATCCTGACCAGAAGGCGGTGCCGCTATCGAGTATGGCTGAGGACGAACTGGGGCCCCGAATTACAGCCCTGGTTGGCCCGGAATCGGGGTTTTCTGCAGGCGAGGTTGTGGACGCTGTCAAGGCGGGATTCGAGGTTGTACGACTCGGTGACAGGGTCCTTCGCTCAGAAACCGCCGGACCGGCGGTTTGTGCACTGCTGATGTTTTACTGCGGGGAGTTGAATTAGTTTTCCAAATGGCCGATATACCGAGTATGGAACCGGTATACTATATCTTTGCTTTCCTGTATGGAATCTGTATTGGGTCATTTCTCAATGTCCTGATCTACCGCATACCGCGTCAACAAAAGCTCGCTATGGAGCGCTCGGTGTGTCCTCACTGCGAGAGACAGCTCAGGTGGTACCACAATCTGCCACTGGTGAGTTTTCTTGTTCTGCGGGGCAAGTGCGCTTTCTGCGAGAAGCCGATATCGTGGCGGTACCCGCTGGTCGAGCTGATCAACGGCATATTCTACGTTTACCTTTACTGGACGATGGGGCTTTCTGTTGATCTGTTTGTTTTTGCATTTTTGGCTTCCTCGCTGCTGGCGGTCTTCTTGATCGATTTGGATTTCCAGATCATTCCCGATGTCATCACTATCCCGGGTATCGTGCTGGGGCTTGCGGTGTCACTTGCTCCCGGGGGGCTGGGTATTCTTGATGCTGCTATTGGGATGGTTGTCGGCGGTGGATCGCTGCTACTGGTCGCACTGTTGGGCGACTGGCTGTTTAAGAAGGAGTCCATGGGCGGGGGAGATATCAAACTGGCAGCGATGTTGGGGGCATTTCTGGGCTGGCAGAAGGTGATCCTGGTGTTTATCGGCGGGGCTGCTATTGGTCTGGTGGCCTCGGTTGTTCTGATGCTCTTCATGCCGAAACTGAGAGATCAGCGGGTTGTGCCATTCGGTCCATTCTTGGCCACGGCGGCGATTGTGGCCATGCTCTATGGCGATAAGATAATCAGGTTCTACGTGCAGAATTTCCTGCAGATCAATTAGCCCTTCACTGTAGCATTCCCGGCTCTGGATTACCATGCGCTAAAGGCCGATACATTGCGTAAAGGAGTAAGCCAGTAACTATGCCGTCATCACGACCTCGCTATCAATCGGAAATTCACATTGGCCTGTTGGTGATCATTGTCGCCATGCTGGCCCTGAATGTTGTTTCCAACTATGTCGTGTACTCCTCTCGGTTTGCGAAGCGGGAGCAGGTGATGAATGTCATGAGCAGAGCCGCGGTGGGAATATCCCGTCAGGTACAGGGGTCGATCGCCACGGGGTTGTCGGAGGAACAGGAGCGGGAACTAAGGGCAGACTATGGGTTGAATCGCGTGGTTGTCGTCCCCTCCCAGCCGCCGGAATCTGATCCTGAGGCGAGACGTCAGTGGTTTGTTTCGCTTGCTCGCAGGTTACCGTTGCAACACATCGCGGATCTGGCACCACAACTTCTGGGAGGGACGGTTTCCAGTCTCAACCGGGGTAGGGGGGTCGAGTACTACTATCTCTATCCGATGCCGGCTCAGGAACGCAGTGTGCTGCTGGTTATGAGTGCTGATATTCCTGATCTGGCTCGGCTTGATGACGCCAGCGAGGTCATCCTATGGGCGACTATTATGGCGTTGGTCATTATCGGCGCTGTCTATCTGTTTCTTATTCGCCATATTTCGGCGCCATTCCGTCGGTTTGGACAAGTGGCGCAGAAAGCCGGGCGTTCAGTTGCTGGTGATGGTGATGATCCTGAAGCCCTGGTGGAGGAATATCGTCGGATCATTGCCGAGCTGCGCCAGAAGGAGCAGGAACTGCGATTCGTGAATGCTCAGATTCAGTCGCGGGCGGATTCTCTGGAGCAGTTCAATCAGCACCTGTTGAATTCCACCGAGTCCGGCGTGATTACGGTCAATTTGGAAGGACGGATCAGCCAGATCAACCGAGCTGCCGCGGCGATGCTCGATGTGAATCCTGCGGAGTACCAGGACCGGGTATGGGGCCGCTTGTTCGAGGGCAACGAAACACTGTCGGAGACTATCGCCTTTGCCTTGCGAGAGCAGCGAGGAGGGCCGTACCAGGAGATCAGTTTTGAGACCGCTGAGGGCAACGAGATTGTCCTGGGGGCCTCGGTGTCAGTTGTGGAGGACCTGCAGGGCAAGTGCCTGGGAGTGTCGGTGTTACTGAACGACCTGACGGAGCTTCAGGCGCTGCGCGATGAACTGGAAGGACAACATCGCCTGGCCGCACTGGGTGAAATGTCGGCCGGGCTGGCGCATCAACTCAGGAATGCCATGGGTGCCATGGTTGGGTATGTGTCTCTTCTGCGACGACGAGCAGAGAAGGCGGGGGCCGATGTTACCACCCATGATTCACTTCGACGGGAGCTCGATGATGCTGAGCGGTTGGTGGAGAGATTCCTGATATTCGCGCGCCCTATGGAGATTTGTCCGGAGCCGAGCGATTTGAGTGTGCTGGTCAGGGACGTGATAGATCATGTACAGATGCAACCGCAGGCAGCGGGAATGCAGTTCGAGTGCGATCTTGATGAAACCTGCGTTGCGGATGTTGATCCGCTCATGATGAAGCAAGCCCTGATCAACCTGGTGGAAAACGCGGTGAATGCATCTGAGGCGGGTAACGCCGCAATCCAGGTACGCATGGTTACATTGTCGGACCAGAGGTGTGCGGTTGAGATCCGTGACTTCGGATGCGGTATCCCAGCAGAGAACCGGGAGCGGATCTTTACACCGTTTTTCTCCTCGCGGCCATCGGGCACCGGTTTGGGGCTGCCGCTTGCGGCTCGAATAGTCGATCTGCATGGTGGTCGTCTGACGATGCAATCGCAGGAAGGCCTCGGGACGACCTTCACTGTGGGGTTGCCACTGCACGGGCAGTCATCGTGCTCAGAGAAAGTGCTGCTGTCGCCCGGTGGTGTTGCACACCAGTGATTACTGGTGTTGGTGCTCGCTCGAAAAATGTCTTGGGCCGGTCGCCTTTTTTGTTATATTTGGGATCGATTTGCCAAGAAGGAGGAGACCGGACAGATGTATTCACCATCGGATTTCCGTAAAGGGTTGCGTATCATGGTTGATGGCGAGCCCTACTACGTCGTGGAGTATCAGCATTTCAAAATGGGGCGGGGCAAGGCGAATATCCGCACAAAGCTCAAACATATCAAGACCGGCTCAGTGGTCGAGAAAGTCTTCGGGTCCAATGACAGTTTCCAGACCCCCGACATGGAAGAGCGGAAGATGCAATACCTGTATGAGAATACGGGAGAGTTCTGGTTTATGGACTCTCAGACGTTTGACCAGATCGGTATCCCTGTTGAAAACCTGGGAGATGCCAAGTGGTATTTGATGGAGAACCAGGAATACAAGGTTTTGTTTCTCGACAATCAGGCCCTCTCGGTCGATTTGCCGACCTCGGTGATCTTGGAGGTTGTGGAGACGGAACCGGTGGTTCGCGGGGACACTGTTTCCAATGTCACCAAGCCGGCTAAGCTGGAGACCGGTCTGGTGGTCAAGGTGCCGCCGTTTGTGAAAGAGGGCGACAAGCTCAAGGTAGATACGCGCACCGGTGAGTATCTGGAACGAGCTAACTGAGCATGTCCGGTCGATGCATAATCGGTGTCGATGAAGCGGGCAAGGGGGATTTTTTTGGTTCGCTGGTGATTGCCGCGTTTCTTGCCTCGGATGACCACCTGGGGGCACTCGATGAGATCGGGGTTCGCGATTCCAAGAAGATCGCTCCCAAGCGGCTGCTGTCAATTGATGAGCGCCTTCGGGCAGCATACCCTCATGTGTTGGTAATTATTCCTCCTTCAGAGTACAATCGCCGATGGAAGCAATCGCGCAATCTCAACAAACTGCTGGCGGAGGGGCATGCTGAGGCCATTGATCGTCTTTGCAAAGAACATCCCGCCGACCTGGCGGTGTGCGACAAGTTTGGCAAGACAGAGTTGATTGAGGATGCGCTTGAGGCCTGCGGTTGTCATCTGGAAGTTGAGCAGATAGAGCGCGGCGAGGCGGTACCGCAGGTAGGGGCGGCCTCGATTCTCGCGCGAGCCGGCTTTGTCCGTGAGATGGACAGGCTTTCAGAGCAGATTGGATTCAATTTGCCCAAGGGGGCCGCGCCGATAGTGGATCAGGCCGGACGCAAACTGGTGAAGGAGCAGGGGGAAGAGGTGCTGGAGCAGGTCGCCAAGGTCCATTTCAAGAACTTCCAACGGGTGGTGGATCGACGATTACTTGCATAGCACGATCATCTGAAGCGAGTTGTTAGTGAAAGGAAGGCCGAGCCCGCAGAACAGGGACTCGGCCTATCGACGTACTGGAAGCGATGTTCAGGATTGTGCTATTTGACGAATTCGGCTAACTCACCTACCACCGAACCGCTCTTGGCATCGGCATCAACTGCGCCTATGGCATACCGGGCGAGACCGATACCGGGCACGAACCAGTAGCAATTGTACCCGCCGGTTCCATCGTTACGGACTTTCAGGGCGCCGGAGTATGTTTTGCCATTCTCAAGTTCAAGCATTTCGATGGATTCAACGAACAACGTGGCAGAACCCGTGACCGGAAAATCGCCGACAATGGGTCCATTGCCATTCTGTTCATTGCTGACCAGGCCGTCATCGTTCAAGTAGTCATTCAGGCCGGTGCCACCTCCTTCGATGCTGTCAGTATCATATCTGGACCATGAGGTGCCGGTGGTGATAGGATACGCCAGAATGCGCTCCGGGTCTGCTGTGAGTGAGGAATAGTGGTACAAACCGGTACTGGTTTCACGGAACCAGGCTGTATCCACTCGTGAGGACTGATTGGTTATCCACGGATAGTAGGTGACCCCACTCACTGATACGGGGGTCCCAATCCAGAATGTCTGATACTCGGTAGCTCCGGTTGTTGTCACCTCGTAGGTGATTTCGAATCCTTCCTGAAGGGGGAAGTAGTCCGGTTCCTGGGTGTCGCTGAACCAATACTTGTTGTCTGAACTGGTCACGTGTTCGATAGTATCATCGGAGCAGCCAACCGCTCCCAGACCGACCGCCAGAGCCACCAACGATAGAAAAACCACGCTGCGTTTCACTTCGACCTCCCTCCGCCGACCGGCGGGTGTTTCTCATCCTGAACATAGTTCTTTGCTGCAGATATGAGCAAGATAGGTGCCTGCCGGCCAAACGCCGTAATGAGGGCAGCTTACAACAGCGTGTTACCGGCAGTGATTGAAGTAGTACTTTAAGACTGGCGGGACGTCGATTGTGGGATCAATCCCACATCTGCGGGGGGCGCGGGGATACTCCTGACGAGTGCTAAGTCAGTCGGCGATTATGCCGATAAAACTGATGAAAGATAGTAAGTTGCGTACCCATGGGAGGAAGCATGGAATGGACAACTCCTGAACTGATAGTGGCGTTGTTTTTCGTTACTGGACTGATGCTGCTGGCCAGGTTTCGCAGGCGGCTTCGTGCGGTCGACAAGACCAGTTATGCTTACATTGCGGCGGGGATGATCCTGTTGTCATTGGTAGCATTGGCACAGGTCTATCATCGGGCCGGAGCCCTGGACCAGTTGGGATTATTGGCCGATGCCCGGTTCTACCACCTGATGGTCATGATTGCTGTCCTGGGTGGAATCTCGGCGCTGGTCTATGGGGTTTCGAGCTGGTTACCGCTTCACCGTGAACAGATAGAGTATTCGCAAGCGCGCTTAGCGCGCCATTCGTTTCTTAAGCGGGTGGTGCAATTAGCAGCTGTTGAGCGCAGATTTCGTACCCTGCTGACGACGACCGCCGAGTATATGTGCCAGGATTTCAAGTTGTCTGAGGCTGCTGTCTATCTGGTCTCAAGGCGCAGCCTTCGTACCTATGTGGTTGGCTGTGGAGCGGGTCTGTTTGATGAAACTGATCTTAAGGATATTGCTTTCGACAAGCGGACCTTGCGAGAGGGGCTGCAGCGACTACACACCAGCGATACCGGACTGGTCACCCATGTTCCGGACGGAGTGGGACAACCGACCGCAATTCTGCCCGTTGTGGCCAGGGGACGGATTGTATCTCTGATCGTGCTGTGGGCAGAAACTCCGCTCGAAACTGAGGCCAAGGCTCACCTTCGGCTGGCTTGCGACATGATCGGCCATCATCTCAGCGCCGAGGTCGATCGTTCCTATGTCAAGATGTATCGTCGCCAGGCAAGAGTAGCCGATGCAGCGGCCAATAGTATCTCCGTTGGAAGCGCTCTGAAGGACAATGTTGCCGCCGCTTTCGCTGCTATTCGGGAGCACATGATGGCCGACTACTTTTCGCTCATCTTGACTGACGGTACTGAGTGTCGGCAGCGTGTGACGGTGGGGGAGAATGATACCGTGCTCAATGAGCTTGGTTCCTCCAACCGGGAGACGGCTATGCTGGTGAATCTGGCCAGTGAAGTTGGTTCGCCTGCGATTCTTGGCGAGCAGGATCTGGATCGGCTGACATCGGTCGACGGCCTGTTGGCAAACAGCGGTATGAAGTCGATGCTTCTGGTCCCGATGTACGAGAACGGTACGCTGATAGCCCTGGTGCTGATGGCAACGCGGCACGCGAGAGCTTATCAGAAGCGTCATTGTGTCATTGCCTCCGGGATTCTTCCCTCAATGGGCAGGCTGGTGCAGCAGCAGCATCATGAATACGAGAGTCGGACGATGTCGCACCGTGTCGATCGTCTGTCGGCGCTGGCGCAGAAGATTGCCGCCGGGCAGCCACAGTCGGAGGTATTGGGCTACACGGCCCGGATGCTCCTTGACGAGGTTAAGACAAGCGTTGTGCGGATAGCGACCTTTGATGCCAGCTCGGCCTTCATCCAGTCGCAGGGCCTGGCTATGCACCGCAACGACAGCATAACGGCGCCGGTAGACGGTTTTATCATCCTGAGCGTTTGTCCGTTGCACCAGCAGGTGCGTGATACAGGGCGACCGATCCTGGTAAACCAGGAGACCTCGGACATTCGGCTGTCTGATATCGAGGGGTCGCAGGTATTCGGCAGCAATGTAAAAGGTGCACTGCTGGTGCCGATCAAGGCGAGTGACCGGGTCGTGGGTATCATCAGTCTGGCGGAACAGCGCGCCTGGAAGCGCCGGCAGTATTGCTCCTCTGACGTGCAGTTCGTCAGTATTGTGGCTGGGTTGCTTTCAGGGATGATGAATGACGCGCCTTCCGGCAAGCGGGACATTCAGAGCATGCTCAGAACGTTGGACGGCGACATGCGCAGCCGGAACAGGGTGAAGTCGTCGTTGACGGGTATCCTCGGGTCGATCGAAATGCTGCAGGCAGATCGAAACATGAACCCGGAAAAGGTTGGACGTTACCTGAGCATAATCGATAAGGCCTCGCGGCGACTGCAGGAGTGTGTCCTGCCGGTCGAGTAGACTAAGGGGCGGGCGGGTCAATGGGCACGACGGATAAGAAAGCAAGGGTATGAAGCTCCTTTCACAGCAACAATCGACCATTCTTCAGGGCAATCTCGAGCGGTTGCCGTTGCCTCCTGATACTTATCTGTATGTATCAATGGGAATCCCACAATCGTTTCAGCGAGTTACTGACGAGACAGGACTGAGTTTCGATGATTCCTGGGTGTACATACCGCAGGAAGAGCTTGACTCGTTTCGCCAACAGTTGCTGGTCCATGCCAGTGATCCCGGGCAGAGTTGTCTGGCCCTGACACCGGTCGAAACCGAGGATGGTAACCTGTTCCCGGCCCTGATAAATGGCCAGATACGAGCGGTGGTTGTTGATCGCAGTCGCTCCCAAAAGGAGTTCGACTCCCAACTGCTTCTGACGCTGCGTGAGGCATTCGTTGCTTTCGATTCCACCCAGGAGGCCCGGTGTCATGATCCGCTGATTCAGCTTGTAACCGGGCTGATTGGTGGTGACATGCAAGTTGAAGATTTCTACTACCGAGTGTTCCAGGTGATCAATGCCCAGAGCGAGCGAGTGCTCTCGGCTGTGTACACGGAGCAGGATGGGATCTACTATCGAGGGTTGGTGACTGGAGACATAACGCTGTATGATAATCTCCCCCGCGAGGTTCCGTTGGAAAGTGCCCGAGCCTGGACCGATGGTATCAGGAGGAGGCGGTTCTTCCACCCACCGGAACTGTCCCCGTCCCATACGTGCTTCCTGGATTCTCCGCTTGATTTTCTGTTCATCCACAAGGGCATTGCATCTCTGGATGGCGACCAGTTGGTAGCCACCGCCATTCCGGGGGACTGCGACCGCAAGCTGGCCCATCTGTTGACCGAGTCGGCGAAGTTGACTGAGTCCCTGGATGTAAGGCAGTTTGGACTTGGTGTTGAGCTTGAGACGCTTCAGAAGGATTTGCGAAAGCAGCACGGACGTGATGTTTATTTGCGCACGGCGGCGCGGGTCATGAGACGGTTGCGGCGGGCGATCCCGGTAACGCGACTGGTGTTGCACGATGACAACTGTGAAAGTGCAGTGGTGATGAAGATGTCGACTCAGGATTCATGGACCGGGGCTGAACATCCCGCGACATGTCTGCCACAGGAAATACGCAGCCAGCTTGCCGATACGGGTATTGCGATGATCGACTGTATCGATACCTCAGTCTTCGATGATGGATACGTCCAGCAGTGTCAGGACGACCATGTGCTGTCGGAGGCGTTCTATCCGGGCATCACCGAGGAGTTCGCGGTTTTCGCCTTCGGATGTGCCACGACTGGCATGCAACTGAAGGCTAACCGTCGGTTGCTGTTCCGGGCAGCTCAGGTATTGAACTCGGCGCTGGCGATCAGTCGGCGTCCGGAGACCTCGTCCGAGGGTAATGTCGTTCCGGACAGGGCCAATGCTGACAGGTATCAGTGCAGCCGCCTGGGAACGATAAGCCGGCTGGCGAATGGGTATTTTCACGATATAGTCGATCACCTGTCTGTTGTCATGGGGCAACTGAGTCTTGCTGAAAGCGGGGCGAACTCTCACAAGGCCGCTGGAGCTGGCGCCGTCAAGCACGGGCTGGAGAGGGTCCGAGAAGCCATGGACAGTATCACCGATTATTTGCGTCGTCTGCGAAGCCTGACGACCATGCAGCCTGAGGACTTTGACCGGAAAACGACGCTGGCGGAGTTTGTGGGGGATCTGCACTGGATGCTACACGGGTTTGCACGTCAGATTCGGGATACCCGCAACATTACGCTCAGGTTGGCGCCGGAGATATCCAGCGGTGGGGGGACGCAGTTGACCGTGGGGACAGTTTTCGACGTCTTGTTGCCGTTGATTATGTCGCTCATGGATGAGGCTGTCTGCTCTGGCTCGCTCACATTGCGAGTACATGAGCAGGCAGATCGCGAACGGCTGGACATCATATTCAATCCGGACATCCTCGCCCACGGATCGGTTGATCAGTTCGTACACCAGGTGTTTCCCGAAACTGCCACCGGCTTGTCAGGAAACCGTCTCGATTTTGCAGAGGCGACGTTGATCTATGGTCAGCAGTCGCATTCGGTTGCCTATTTGACACTCATGGGAAGGGGACAGCCTGTCGGTGAGCCCGCGGAGCCGCGGTTGGCAATGACAATGGCATGGAAGGGACACGAGAATGTCTAACACGACAGCACTGATACGCAAGTTCTTCCGAAGCAAGAATTCCGATCGCCTGAGCACGGTTGTCGCCCAGGTCGATGAGATTGCGGTATTGCTGAGGGATCTCACCAACGCGGATTTCATCGGTTTCTTCTATGCCAAGCGAGATGGGCAACAGATGGTGCCGGTGGCATATCAGGTTGGGAGCAGTGTGGCAGAGTGTGATATCGCTTCGCTCGAGATTGCCTGGCGGCGGGAAGACCTCGATCTGGAGATTGGTACTGTCGAAATAGTGGCCGTGAACACCGAGACGAATGAGCACCCGGATGAGTTTGCCCGGCGACATGAGCTTGGATTCCGGTTGCTTCAGACACACGCCACCGGCGAACAGGTCCGGGGACTGATCACTATCTATTGGGCGGCTGATCCCGGAGAACTCAATGGGCAGACACGTTCGTTGATAGCGCATTTGACAAGTGTTCTCTTTGGTTCGATGCTTATTGCGGACGACATGAATCAGGTAGAGAGCTATTCACTTCGTCTTTCGGATCTGGTGTCGCTGTTCGAGATGTCGATCGGTGATCTGTCGTTCCGGCAGATTGTGACAGAAATATTGCAGCGTTTCCGCAGGGCTGTCAGCTATGCCGGAGTATGTATGATCTCCGAGGACAAGCTCTCCGGCAAACTGAAGATGGGTGAGTACTTCGACTCTGAGCCACCCTCGCCGTCGCTGGTCAATATGATGCTCCAGCAGGTCGAGGAGCACCGCCGCGACCTTCAAACCGAGAGTGAGCACCGTCGGGCACCGTGGATCGACCTGACGGCACCTTTCGGAAGCAAGTTCACCTCAGTGGTGGCGGCTCCATTGTTACCCGATGATGACCATCATTTTGTCCTTATGGCCTGGACTCGCCAGGCTGGTGGCTTCCCGAGTCACGACATGGAGTTGTTGCCGGTGTTCAGCTTGTTTACGGACATCATTCTCCAGAATGCGCTGTTGGTGAAGTCGCTGCGTAAGGTGAACTACGTTCTGCGCAAGTCGACCAACCAGATGGCCAATATCGAGAGCCTGGCTGCTCTGGCCGATATGACCTCAGGCGTCGCGCATGATTTCAACAATATCATTGGTGGTTTGATCGGCCGTCTGCAACTGATGAAGCTTCGCAACAAGGACGATGCTGTACTCGGCGAGCTTGAGAAGCTTGAATCGATGGCGATGGAGGGTGCTGAGACAGTTCGGCGCCTTCAGGAGTTCGCGACCAGTGCCCGCCAGAAGGACCTTGATCCGATCAATCTCGCAACTATTGCGTCCCGTGTCACCACCGATCCCAAAGCCGAATGGCAACCACTGGCAAAGGAGAAGAGTGTCACTGTCAGTTTGATGTGTCATGTGGATTCTGCGATCGTGAATGGCTCCGACGGCGATTTGACCGTCGCGCTGGGCAAACTCATCTGCAACGCTGTGGAGCATACGCGGGAGAATACTAAGGTTGAGGTTGTGCTCGCAGCAGACTCGAAGCAGTACATTGTCACTGTTACCGATCACGGGTCGGGCATCCCGGATGATATTGGACGGCGAGTCTTCTATCCGTTCTTTACCACCAAGTCTGAACGTGGCGCCGGTCTGGGCCTGGCGATAGTGCACGGTATTGTGGGTCGTCATGGCGGTGAGGTTTCGTTTGATACGTTCCCCGGTAAGGGGACAACATTCCGCATGGCCTTCAACAAGAGCGAGCAAGCCGATGAAAACTCGGACATCACTCGTAAGATTGTTATCTCCAAACGGCTGAAGGTATTGGTGGTTGATGATGACGAGCAGATTCGCGAAGTGCTGCATGATATGCTGACTATCGATGGTCACAGCGCGACGACTTGCTCGGATGCTTACGCGGCACTGAAGCAGCTTGAGCGCCAGAGTTTTGATATCCTGATAACAGATCTGGGTATGCCCGGCATGTCCGGTCTGGACCTGGCCGGCGTCGTCCACGAAAGCCATCCCAAGATGCCGATTGCGATGATCACCGGCTGGGGTACTCAACTTGACCACAGCGAGACCAAGCTCAAGGGCATCAAGACGGTGCTGTCCAAGCCGTTCCATTTGAAGGATGTCAAGCAACTGGTACAGGATCTGGTTGCTCCCAGCTAAGCGGGCAAAGATGTGCCTGACCCGATAGCCTGGTCCTGTCGGGTCTGATGGCCTGATCGGTCGGGGGCTGGAACGCTGATGCGATCGTTCTTCTTCGGCGGGGCATAAGTACCTCTTTTTATGAACTACAATTCTGCAAAAAAGCCGTTGCCATTTCTCTGATCGGGTGTATATTCTTCTGAGACTTGAATATAGTCTTCGGGGCGAGGTGGAATTCCTCGACCGGCGGTAAGAGCCCGCGAGCTGGGGATTCGCTCTCCGGCAGAGCCTGTGCAATTCAGGCGCCGACGGTAATAGTCCGGATGGGAGAAGATGCGTTTACACCGCAGCGCGTCATATGTTGTGGTGTATGCTTGTTTGCCCCGAAGTATGCTTTGGGGTTTTTTTGTGACGGCGACAACAGACAGAGAGTATATGCAGCGCGCCCTTGATCTGGCCGCTCGCGCCAGAGGCAAGACACGGCCGAACCCGATGGTGGGTGCCGTGATAGTGCGTGACGGGCAGATTGTCGGCGAGGGGTATCATCGGCAGGCAGGCAAGCCGCACGCCGAGATTGAGGCTCTCCGCACTGCAGGAGCTACAGCCCGAGGCGGCGATCTATATGTTACTCTGGAGCCGTGCTGTCACTGGGGACGTACCGGTCCATGTACTGAAGCCATCATCAACGCCGGTATCAAGCGGGTTATTATTGGCGCTACAGATCCAAATCCAAAGGTCAACGGAAAGGGCACTCGAAGGCTGCGCTCGGCCGGTATCGAGGTGGTCAACGGTGTGCTTCGTGATCAAGCGCGGCAGATCAATGAGGTATATTTCCACTGGATCAAGAGCGGGCGACCGTTTGTAATCCTGAAGATGGCCCAGACGCTCGACGGGCGTATTGCGACTGCGACGGGTGATTCCCAATGGATCAGTTCGGCGGCTTCGCGAAAGCGAGCACATCAGCTCCGGGCCGAGGCCGACGCCGTAATGGTGGGGATGGGTACAGTCCGGGCAGACAACCCATCGCTGACGGTCCGGCACGTGAAGGGTGAGAATCCATATCGGCTGGTCGTGACCGCATCGGCGGATTTCCCACGTTCCTGCCGTTTGCTTGATGAGAATGAAGACGTGAAGACGATCGTGGCGACTGGATCTCGCGGTGCCGAGCATCTGGCGCGCCGGGCGGCCAAGCATCATCTGACAGTCTGGGAGATCGAGGAGGCAGCCGATGGGCGTCTGCGGCTTTCGGACGTGTTGACAAAGGCTGCGGGGTTCGGTCTTCAGTCGGTTTTGGTTGAGGGTGGTTCACAGGTGGCGACGTCGCTGCTGGAAGCCCAGTTGATAGACAAGTACGTTGCCTTTGTCGCACCACGTGTCATTGGCAGCGGGCGTGAGGCGATCGATGATCTCGGAATTCGTCGTATTGCTAATGCCATCGAGTTCGGCCCATTTGAGTTTGCAACTGTGGGCAAAGACGTGATGTTTACCGGCTATCCGAAGAGGAGGGGTTGATGTTTACCGGTATAGTCGAGAGTGTTGGTACTCTGGTCGAGATTGGTGAACGGGGCAACTACCGCATTCTGACGATCAAGTCCCCCATGGTACAGCAGGAGTTGCAGCTCGGTGAGTCGATAAGCTGCGATGGGACTTGTCTGACGGTAGTGAGCTTCACCGATGAGACCTTCACGGTTGAGGCCTCGCAGGAGACGGCGGTGCGGACCATTCTCTCCAGTTATCGTGCGGGTGACTCTCTCAATCTCGAGCGGGCACTTCGTGCTGACAGCCGGCTGGGCGGTCATTTTGTGTCGGGTCATGTCGATGATATCGGTCGTATTGATAGTATGACCCCTATCGGGGAGTCGATTGAGGTGAGTATTAGCTTCGATCCGAAGTTCGATTTGTTGATTGTTGATAAGGGCTCGGTCGCGATTAATGGCATTTCGCTGACGGTCAATGAGACCCGATCCGGGTGGTTCAGCGTGAATATTATTCCGTACACGCAGAAAGACACAACGATAGCTCAGTTCAAACCGGGAACGCGAGTGAATCTGGAGTTTGACCTGATCGGCAAATATGTGGTGAAAATGCAGCATGGCAGCTCCGGCTCAAAACTGACAAAAGCTAAACTAATAGATAGTGGATGGTAACATGAGCAGCAACAACGGTTACAAGTTCAACACGATTCCCGAGGCTATCGACGACATACGGGCCGGCCGGGCCATTATTGTTGTCGACGATGAAGATCGGGAGAACGAGGGTGACCTGATCATGGCAGGGGAGAAGGTAACCCCTGAGATGATCAACTTCTTTGCCAAGTATGGCCGGGGACTGATTTGTGTCAGTTTGCCGGAAAAGGCGGTGGATCGTCTGCGGTTAAACCCGATGGTGGAACCGGACCAGAACACGGCTTTGCACGGAACGAAGTTCACGGTCAGTGTCGATGCAGTCCAGGATACAACGACCGGTATCTCAGCGCCTGATCGGGCGGTGACGATCAAGTTGTTGTCCGATGAGAACAGTCGCGCCGAGGATTTCGCACGACCGGGACACATCTTCCCGATCAAGGCCATGAAGGGGGGCGTCCTGACGCGCGCCGGGCATACCGAGGCTTCCTCTGACTTGTCTCGCCTGGCTGGATTCTATCCGGTTGGCGTCATGTGTGAGATCATGGATGACAACGGCGACATGGCACGGGTGCCGAGACTTGCAGAGATTGCGCGGGAGCATGACCTGAAACTTATCACGGTGCGCGACCTGATTGAGTATCGTCACCAGCACGAGCGGCTGATTCAG